>JAFOCU010000503.1 GCA_017381055.1 Lachnospiraceae bacterium | reverse complement strand
CCTGTCCAAGAAGTTTTCCGGATTTATCAACGATATTCCATTTCCCATCTTGCTTAACAAAATAATTACCATCAACAGATTCTACTACATCTGTATATTTATCTTTACCATCTCCGAACCATGTTCCATCACCATAATATAGAGCCATTCCTCCATCTTGACGTGTCATAATAACAGCCTTGTCGGAAAAATGTGATACTCCTACATATTTGTATGTTCCATTTGTGTTTTTTACATTAACTTTAGTTACTTCACCATTCTTATCAACTAACGAAACTTTATCAAGAGCAAAGTCTGTTGGTCTATCCTCATTCGCAACTTGAATTGTATCATAGAATAAAACTTTATCTCCTATTTGATAGTAATATTCATACTCGTTTGGTAAAACTTCCTTTACTTCACTATACTCTGCTGCCTTAACTGGTGCTGTTACACTTAAGTTGGCAAACATTGTAACTGCAGCCAATGTAAATGCTACAGCCTTTTTAATACTTCTCCTCATAAGCACTTTACCTCTTTCTTTCTCTTTTTGTAATACATAAAGACTTCATTCCTAGAATAGAAAAAACAAACCAAGCATATGCCTTTGGCATACCTTAGCACTTCCCAATATGTATTTGTTCACGGTTAACTTATGAATACAATTATACCACATTTATTTTCTTTTTCAAGTTTTTTTCTTTAATTCACTTCCTCGTAAAAGATATCTATAATCATTTTTTCAAACTTTTCTGTATCTAGATAAAATCTTTCAAACACCTTAGATGTATCCACTGTTCCTTCTGGAGAATATACCTGTCCAAATGTATATTCTTTAGCCTCTGTAGCCACATATGTCATCTCATCAACTGTTAAGTCTGTCACTATATATTCATCTGCTATATTATATACATCAACTATTGTACTGACATCTTCCTTTATAGCTACCATCGACTGCTCCATAGCCTTTGACAAATACTGTTTTTGTCTATTTAAACGTCTACCAGCTGTATAGTGTTCACTAGTATCTCTATACTTTGTATAATAATATGCACTCTGTCCTGTCAATGTTATAGTCTCGCCCTCTACAAAAACACATCCATCCACTGAAAAACTTTCTAATGGTTCTAATGTAACTCCACCTATGGCATCATTTAATTTTCCTATTGCACCCATATTTATAGACGTAACTGAATGAATTGGAAGATTACAAAATAGCTCAGATACAGTCTCTTTAGCTCGCTCATTACTTAATTCCATTCCATCGCCGTAGGCATGCTGTAAACAAATCTGCGCCTCTGCATTTTGAACAAACTGTCCCTCTTTGTCATACACCTTTATATTTGCCACAGTATCTCTATGTAAAACTATCACATCTATCTTTTTTGTAGTAGGATTCATAACCACAAGGAATATACCATCTGACTGTCCCCCTGATATTCCATTCTTAGCCGGTGTCACCTTTTCATTCTTATCTATTCCTAATACTAAAAAAGTTAAAATCTCATCGTTATACTTATATTTCTTGCCATCACATATTACATCATATTCTTTGTTATTTGACATTTTTATGCTATCGCTAGTAAATACCATTTGCTTATCATTTTGTTCTTTATACAAACTCTTTTTGCCACTGCATCTTAATACATACACTG
>JAFOCU010000502.1 GCA_017381055.1 Lachnospiraceae bacterium | reverse complement strand
TTGTTGGATGGGCAGAATTTATATTTGCTATATGTAGATTGAAATTTGTTGGTATGTATGATAAGAATTTTAAGTGGATTTTAGGATTTGGCTATTTGCTGTTTTATGCGGTTATAGCTTGGACATCTATGGATGAGGTATCGTATGTATTCGTATTACCGCTTATTTCTATTATGATTCTTTATAAAGATACAAAACTTATGAAAACCATGATGTGGATTACATTATTTGTTCTTACATCAAGTAATTTATATAAGGGAAAAGTAAAAGGCATGATGGAGTTTGTGACAAGTCCGGAGTGTGCATTGCAGTTTGCTATTGTCATCTGTTTGTTTGCATGTACAATTATGGCGATTCATCATTTGCAACAATCAGATGGTGCCTTAACAGAATCTATTCAGAGTAATTTGGAACGAGTTGTTAAGACAGTAGAGAAGGTTAAGGGAGCGAGTAATCAGATTGTCGATGGTGTAACAGTTGTAAGAGAACTTGCAGAAGAAAATAAGGTAGGCGCTAATAATGTTGTTAAGGAGATGAATGAGCTTTCTAATAACAATGGAGTGCTTAATGATAAGACAATGTCATCAATAGAGATGACAAATGTTATCGATACACAGGTTAATAATGTATCTGAGCTTATGGAGCAGGTAGTTGAGCTTATTGAGGCATCTATAGAGCATGCTAATATAAGTTCTGAAGAGCTTGAAGAAGTAGTTGAGACTACATCTAAGATGGCTGAACTTTCTAATGAGGTTGAACATATTCTAGAGGAATTTAAGAAGGAATTTGCAAATGTTAAGGAAGAAACAGGAACAATCGTTGGTATTTCTTCTAAAACAAATCTTCTCGCACTTAACGCATCAATTGAGGCTGCTAGAGCAGGTGAGTCAGGAAAGGGCTTTGCAGTAGTAGCTGATCAGATTAGAGAATTAAGTAGTGGTACTAAGGAATCTTCGGGAAGTATTATGGAAGCATTAGCACGTCTTGAAGATATTTCAGAGAAGATGCTTGTAGCTATTTCAGAGACAGTAGAACTTATCCAGTTAAATATGCAGAAGGTTACACATGTAAATCAATCTGTTACAGATATTACAAATGATGCAACAAGTCTTGGCGCAAATATTAAGGTTGTAGATGACGCTGTAAAAGAGGTTGAATCTTCAAATAAGATACTTGTAGATAATATGAAGCAAGTGTACGACATTATGGAGGTTATGACTGGAAGTATCAATATAGCTGAAGATACTACTCAGGCGATGCTTAGTAAGTATGATGAGAGTAGTAATAATGCAATAGGCATTGAAAATGTAGTTGGACATCTTATGGAGGAATTAGGTCTTGGCGGATTTATGGGAATCCAGGATGTTGAAGAAGGTATGAAGGTAGCTGTAGCTGTTAAGGATACAAATGGAAATAGTAGACATGAGTATACTGGTGAGGTTGTTGCTAGAGATAATATTCACCTATTCGTAGAATTAGATACAAGAGGACAGAATGCTGTAGAGAAAAAGGATAAGCATGGTTCTTGTCAGCTTAGAATAGTAGTTGCAAATGTTCTTTATTGTTGGGATAATATTGGAATTGTTATGGCAAAGGCTGAAGAGCCAGGAGCATATAGACTTACAATTGAGACAAATCCACTTGTTTTTAATAGAAGAAAGTATCCAAGAATGCCATTGAAAAATAGCTGTATAATTCATCAAAAGGATGATAATAAGACATATCAAGGTAAAATGGTTAATATTAGTGCTAATGGATTTGCGTTTGCGGTTAGAGATGCGATGTTCGCAGATTCTAAGGGCAAGAAAGTGATAGTAGACATTAATGGATTTGATGTTCTTGGCGGAAAACCACTAGAAGGAACCATTATTAGAAGTTCAGATAATTCAGGCGAGTACATAGTTGGTTGTAGAATGCCACAGGATAGCGAAGAAATTAAGGAATATGTAAGCCAGAATTATAGTGAGTAGTTTGTTGTAAAAATTATAAAATAGAAAATGATATTGACAAGTCCGTATCTATACTGTATATATACATATATACAGTA
>JAFOCU010000067.1 GCA_017381055.1 Lachnospiraceae bacterium | reverse complement strand
TTCCATTCAAATTATCCTTCCAAAATAAAATGACCCCCAGAGAAGGACTCTGACCCTCAACATTCCTTTACAGGCTGTTCTGTGATTGAACTATCTGGGGATGTATATACCCCGAAGGGCTTGGAGTCCTTTTTCCACTCTAAAAAGGAAAAAACGAAATCGACCATCTTATCTCCATTTGATGTCTAGGTTAGCTAGCTCCCTAGATTTTGTCTTTATCTAAATTGTTTATAATTAGATTAATAGGTTCGACTTGTATTTGTTTTAAGTCTATACCGTTTGCTTCGGCTATCTTGCCTAGAATTTCTGTAGCCTCTTTTGTTCTATCAAGCTTATTTGCTTTTTGATATTGAAACATCATTGTAGCAAGTATCTGTTCCTTATTCATTGGAATAGCTTGCATAGCATTAATTAATTCACTACGTCTTAATTTAATAGCTTCTTGTATTTCTTTATTAGCTAGTAAGTTTAATCCAGCAGTAGGAGCCTCTTTGTTTGGTACTCCTATTTCTCTAGCTGCTGCTGCATAATCTAAAGTTTGAATATAGTTGTCAATAAATATCCAATGTTCTTTTGATAATGTCATTCTTCCTCCAAAAGAAAGGGTCTTAGGGATTAGTCGGTGTGTCGAACCCTAAGCGGATTATAAAATAAAGGAAGGAAGTGAAATAAAGACACCGACTTTTTATATAACATGTCGCTACCTACTCCATATAAAACGGACATTTAATCTTTCCGTCTACAATCGGTATAGGATTTACTGCGAACGAGTCTTTATTTACATACCCATATATAAAGCCTTGCTGCCAATTTGGGTTCTCTACATACTCTGGATGAATATCACATAAACAGAAACTTTCATACCAAGCTAAATATCTTGATGGGGTCTGTTTGAAATAAGCTCCTCCTCTGTGAGTATGTCCAGATATACCAGAACAATCATTTTTGTCTAACTCTGCATGAGCGGTATATCCACTAAACTTTCTTACGATACTTCCATGGGTTATTTTTAATGAGCCGAGTTTATAAGCTTTAGGTTCATACCCTATGTTATATTCTCTTAACCGGAGTAGGTTTGGCAGTTTTAAAGCCTCCAAACTAAACAGCTCTGGATGTTTCATTAAGTATCTTTCAAGTCTATATTCGTGATTACCTTTGATAAAGACTATCTCAGCCTTCGGTAATATCTTTCTTAACTTTGCGAAGAACTTAGTTGCTAGGTTTAGTTCTTCTTGTAGACTATTAATTCTGTCTGGGTCTTTGTCAAAACTTGAACAATCATACATATCAAGAATGTCACCATTAAGAATTACTGTGTCTACTGGGTTTTGTTTTATAAATCTTAAAAATGCTTTAATTGCTTCCTCATCTTGGAACGGATAATGTATATCCGATATAACTACAAACTTATTCATCTAACCAATCCTCCATAGCTTTGATTACTTCCTTTACTGTAAACCCTACTGCCTTAGCAAGTATTTCATCTTGGTTATTTAACACTAGGATTATACAAATTGGCTCTCCTAAAGTCCATGGTTCTATGTCTCTGTAAAGATAAGGTCTAGCTTCATTCATCTCCTTTTTGATTTTTCGTTGTAACTTTCTGTATTCTTTTTCGAGTCCAGACTCTTGCAGTAATTGTCTCTGTAATCGTTGCTGGAGTCTACGTTGTCCAAATTTGTTTGCCATTTTTTCTTCCTCCTTTATTGTGTCCTCTAATACTATTGTAACACGAAATATTATTTTCCTCCATCTTTTTGTTATAAATTGTTACATTTCTTAATAATATATTTTACGAGCGAAGCGAGTTCAGGCATCCCTCATCTTCACTATAAATTTCCAAAGGAAAATTTAATCTCGAACAGCAAGAGATAATCGTTCCGATTTCGGGATGCAATGACTTTCTCTCTTTGGGAGTTTTCTCTCTTTAAAGCGAATAGAAAACTCTTTAGTTTTTTATGAGCGGTTGAAGGTATAGTATATGTATTTCTTTTATTTGTAAGTTTTCTTTAAAAACTTACTTTCTTTTTTGAGAAAAAAGAAAAAAGAAAAGGATAATAATAAGGGGGGTATATATACTTCATTATAAGAAGTATATTATATATACCCTTTTATATAGGGTATATTATATAGGGGGGAGAAGAAGAAGGAAAAGGAAAAGGAAAGAAACCTTTTTTCTTTGTTTTTGGTAACTCAGTTATGTCTATTTTTATGGATAACTTTTTCTTTCTTCTTTTGTAGAGAAAAACCTTTTCTTTATATATTTCTTTTAGAAAAGAGTTATTTTCTTCTTTCTTTTTGGTCGGTGTATCGGAGCGATATAAATATATCGAATAGATACAAATTAGGACTTGCAATCAAAAAGTCCAGTCCGTTCTGAATGGGAACTAACCCCCTCATCCGCCAAAAACAGTACCGGTACCTTGTTGGGGTTCCCCGTATGGGGTTAAAGTAAAGGAGGCTAATCCCCAACACTCACAAGCATTTTACAATAGTATCCAAAAGATAATAACAAATAAAACAAGTATAACTAATTTTA
>JAFOCU010000066.1 GCA_017381055.1 Lachnospiraceae bacterium | reverse complement strand
GGTGTGGCGTTATTTAGATGGTTGATGGGAATATAATATTTATAGGATGTGGGATAGGAACTCTGGGTGGGGTTCCTATTTTGTGTATATGCTTTGTGGCATGTGGATGAATGTTGGTTGTTAGATGATGAAAAAATCGCAAGTTTGTGCGGCTAGAGTAAAATTTTATTCGGAAAATTAAATAAAGACATAGAAAGAGGACACCCCTTTGTGATAAAGTATTAAGCGCTAACAAAAATACAAACAAAGGTAGGTGTCCACTATGATTAAGAGTATAAAGTATTTTAACGAGAATTGCATTAAAAATTTTGAAAAATTAGAAAATGATTTTCTAAGAGAACCATTAAAGATGGCAGAGTATGTGCTATCACTAACAGAAGAGTTGCATAATCTGGGGCTGCAGATGATAAAAGAAAGCCTAGAATTAATGGATGAAATGCTTCAGGAAAGTTTATATAGAAAAGAAAAATGGAGCGTAGAAAGTCATACAAGAAAGCGGTTAATAACATCGCTTGGAGCGGTAACATATAATAAAACATTGTTTGTTAGCAAAGAAACAGGAAAAAGCGAATATTTGTTAGATAGAATTTTAGGATTAGAAAAACATGAAAGAATGACAGAAGATGCGGAAGCTAAAATGTACGAAGAGGCTGTTCAAACGTCATATCGTAGAGGTGGTATTGAAGCTAGTATTTTGTCAGAGGTTAGTAAACAGACTGTAAAAAATAAAATACATAAGCTGGAGTTTCCTGAAAATGTGGTAATAAGAAAAGATAAAAAGGTAGTAGATTATCTTTACATAGATGCAGATGAAGACCATGTATCACTACAATTCAGAGAAAAGAAAGGTGATCTTCGAGTGATAGGAGAAAACCAAAAGAATAATTGTTTAATAACGAAATTGGTATATGTCTACGAAGGAATAGAAAATGAGAGCCCAAAGAGTAAGCGACATAAATTAATTGAACCGTACTACTTTTGCAGAGTGTGTAATGGCAAAGATAATGATAGTTTCTGGGATGAAATCTATAAATATCTTAATGATAAATATGATTTAAGTAAGGTGAAGAAAATATATCTTAACAGCGATGGAGGATCATGGATAAAAGCTGGAATGAAAAGATTAGAAGGCATAACGTATGTATTAGATGAGTATCACATAGAAAAATATCTAATGAAGCTTACTAGCCATATGTTAGATAGCCAGAGCGATGCGCGAGATGAACTTAGATACGTAATTCGTAAAAAGACAAAAACAGAATTTAACGAGCTTGTTGATATATTAGAAACATATTTAAAAGATGATACAGGTATGAAACGAATGGAAGAAGCACGAAAATATATAACCTCTAATTGGACAGCAGCAAAGTTAAGACTGCGTCATAAAGATGGTGTTAAAGGATGTAGTGCAGAAGGTCATGTAAGTCATATATTATCGTCAAGAATGAGTTCAAGACCAATGGGTTGGAGTGTTAAAGGTGCATCAAAAATGGCACAAATGAGAGCGTATTATGTAAATGGTGGAGATATGCTTGAATTGGTAAGATATCAGAAAAAAGAGTTGCCAAAAGCCGCAGGAGCTGAATATACCATTTTAAGTTCGCTAGATATAATACGTTCAGAGAAAAATAGACATGGTCAATTAGGAAAATATATGGAGAGAATAAAAAACACAGTGCCACTAGAGATAAAGAAAAAAGCATACTTTCAATCTCACGTTTGGAGTTTGTAGAGAAGTGTAGATATTACACAATAAGGCTTAGTCCTCTTGATTATAGATAAAGCTGAAGAGAAAACATCTGTCAAGGACAAAGCCACAAGTGGTGCGAAGCATCCTTGACAGATGCTTTCTTTCAGCTCATAGGACAGCCAAGAGGACTAAGCCGAAGTCTGCCCGTATGGGCTATTTGTGTTGCAAAAAAGCATGAATTGATGTAGAGTAAGGAAAGATGTTTGAACTTAATATTTTATCTAGAGGTTTTAGGTGGAATCTGTCTTGTTGTTTCCGAAGGTAAATTTACGCAATCAGAAGCGAAAATAAAAACTTTAAGAATGCAAGTGGATATGATATAATATAAAAAGGTATGTGCCTATTAAGATAAATTAAAAGGAGAAAAGAGCATTAAGCTCTTTTGCAGGTGGATTTATATGGATATTTTAAAGGTTATTAGTGATGAACTTAATATTAAGCTTTCACAGGTTGAAGCTACAGTAAAGCTTATTGATGAGGGAAATACTATTCCATTTATCGCTAGATATAGAAAAGAAGTTACAGGTTCTCTTAATGATGAAGTATTAAGAAATCTTGATGAGAGACTTAAGTATTTAAGAAATCTTGAGGATAGAAAGGCTGCTGTTATTTCAAGTATTGAGGAACAGGGCAAGCTTACAGATGAATTAAAGAAGCAGATTGAGGAAGCAGCTACATTAGTTCTTGTGGAAGATTTATATAGACCGTATAAGCAGAAGAAGAGAACTAGAGCGATTATAGCTAAGGAGAAGGGCTTAGAGCCACTTGCTAATATTATTACTTTACAGATGGCAACTAAGTTTATTGAAGAAGAAGCGGAAGAATATGTTTCTGAGGAAAAAGGTGTAGCCAATGTTAAGGAGGCTATAGCGGGTGCTCTTGATATTATTGCAGAAGCAATTTCTGATGAAGCTGATTATAGAACATATATTAGAAATATCACATTTAAGGAAGGAATGCTCACATCGGTGGCAAAGGATGCTGAGGCAGAATCTGTATATGAGATGT
>JAFOCU010000065.1 GCA_017381055.1 Lachnospiraceae bacterium | reverse complement strand
GGGACATGCGGACTATACGTTTGATGAAAAATATGGCTTTAGAGACTATAGAGGTGGTGGTCGTTCTTCGGGTAGAGAAACTATTGGAAGAGTTGCAGCTGGTGCTATAGCGGCAAAGCTTTTAGAGATTTTTGGAATAAGTGTTGTAGCTTATTCAAAGTCAATCGGAGAAGTAGAAATAAGCTCTGAAAGATTTGATATTATAGAGAGAGAAAATAATCCTGTGGCTATGCCGGATAAAGAAGCGGCTTTGAAGGCTCAGGAATTGCTCGAGAAAAAGATAGAAGAAAAGGATTCTGTAGGTGGCATCGTAGAATGCGTAGTTAAGGGAATGAAGGCTGGCGTAGGTGAGCCTGTTTTTGATAAGCTTGATGCAAGACTTTCACAAGCTATTATGTCTATAGGTGCTGTAAAGGGCTTTGAAGTAGGAGCTGGCTTTGCAGTGGCAAATATGTGTGGTTCTAAGAATAACGATAGCTTTACTACTGATGAATATAATAATCTTGTTAAGAAAACTAATAATGCAGGTGGTATTTTAGGCGGTATATCAGATGGCTCAGATATTGTACTTCGTGCGGCATTTAAGCCAACACCATCTATTTATCGTATGCAGGAAACAGTTAATAAGAATCATGAAAATATCAATATAGAGATTAAAGGTCGTCATGACCCTATAATTGTTCCTAGAGCAGTTGTGGTTGTGGAAGCTATGACAGCTATTACTATACTTGATATGCTTATGATTTCCATGACTTCAACAGTTGATGGAATGAAGAGATTTTTTGAAAGGTAGACATTATGTACAAGCTCATTAAAAAGGATGGCGCTGCCAAAAGAGGAGAATTTCATACAGTCCATGGTGTTATTCAGACACCAGTATTTATGAATGTAGGTACAGCAGCTGCTATAAAGGGTGCAGTTTCTACTGAGGATTTACAGCAGATTAAGACTCAGGTGGAGCTTTCTAATACTTATCATCTTCATGTTAGACCAGGTGATAAGATTGTTAAGCAGTTAGGTGGACTTCATAAATTTATGGTTTGGGATAAGCCTATTCTTACTGATTCAGGTGGATTTCAGGTGTTTTCTCTCGCCGGTCTTAGAAAGATTAAGGAAGAGGGAGTTTATTTCAATTCTCACGTAGATGGAAGAAAGATATTTATGGGTCCAGAGGAAAGTATGCAGATTCAGTCTAATCTTGCATCCACAATTGCTATGGCTTTTGATGAGTGCCCTCCAGCTCTTGCAGATAGAAGATATATTATCAACTCTGTAGAGAGAACAACTAGATGGCTTGAGCGTTGTAAGACTGAGATGGCTAGACTTAATAGTTTAGAGGATACTATTAATAAGCAGCAGATGCTTTTTGGTATTAACCAGGGAGGTATCAATGAGGATATTCGTATAGAGCATGCGAAGAGAATCACAGATATGGACTTAGACGGCTATGCCATAGGTGGTCTTGCGGTAGGTGAGAGCCATGAGGATATGTACAGAATAATAGAAGCTACAGTGCCACATTTACCAGTAGATAAGCCAACTTATCTTATGGGAGTAGGTACACCAGCAAATATTTTAGAGGCAGTAGATAGAGGTGTTGATTTCTTTGATTGTGTATATCCATCTAGAAATGGTAGACATGGACATGTATATACGAACAAGGGAAAGATAAATTTATTTAATGCAAAATACGAGACTGACAGTGAGCCTATTGAGGCAGGCTGTGGTTGCCCTGCTTGTCAAAAGTACAGCAGAGCGTATATAAGACATCTTCTTAAGGCTAAGGAGATGCTAGGAATGAGACTTTGTGTACTTCATAATCTTTACTTCTACAATACAATGATGGAAGAGATTAGAGAGGCCATAGAGCAGGGAAGATACAAAGAGTACAAAAATGCTAAGTTAGAAGGCTTTAAAAGCGGAAACTAATTTATTTTAGGAGGAAATTATGAGAAATTTATTAGGTTTACTTGCTGCTAGCGGTGGCAATGGAGGTTCAGTAGGATTATTATTTACAGTAGGTTATATTGTAGTATTTATTTTTATAATCTATTTCTTTATGCTTCGTCCACAGAAGAAGAAGGAAGCTATGCATAACTCAATGTTATCAACAATTGAGATTGGTGATAGCGTTCTTACAACAGCTGGTTTCTACGGTGTAATTATTGATCTTACAGATGATACAGTTATCGTAGAGTTTGGTAATAACAAGAATTGTCGTATCCCAATGCAGAAGCAGGCAATTGTTCAGGTTGAAAAGGCAAACAGCGAGGAGTAATGTATTCCAATGAAGCTTAGGAAAATATTTGCTATAATTTTATCATTGATACTTGTATTAAGTGCCTTTTGTGGCTGTGATAGAAAAGTATATATTACTACTGGATTGAAAAATAATGAGATATTCAAATTATCTGGAAATCCATGTAGTATTGGTCAAATAATGCTTATATTAATGGCTGAGAAGAACAGATACGAGGCTGATTTTGGTACAGATATCTGGCAGTATGAGAATGATAATCTAGATGTTAATCTTGAAAAAGAGATAAAAGAGAAAGCAAAGAAGCAGTTAGCTAAGTTAAAAACAGTAGAGCTTCTTGGGGATGAACATAAGATTGTGCTAGAAGATGAGGAAAAAGAACTGCTGAAAGAAGCTGCCAATGAGTATTATTTATCTTTGACTGAGAAGGAAGTAGAACTTTTAAAGGTTAAGGAAGATGATGTATTAAAGCTATATACATCGTTTTATATAGCTGATTTGGTTTACGATAAACTAACTAAAGATGTTAATCTAGAAGTTAGTGATGAAGAAGCTAGAGTGGTAAAATGTAAATATATATTTATAGATGCAAGCGACGATTTAGAGGCTGCTAGAAGTGAAGCTAATGAAGTATATGAGCTTTTAGTAGCAGGTAATGATTTTAATTCTGTAGCTAAGCAGTATTCTGATAGTGAAGAAATAGATGCTTTATTTTCAAGAAATACAGTTGATGCCAACTTTGAAGAGGAGATTTTTTCTTTAGTTCAAGGGCAAACAAGTAAAGTAGTTGAAAATGAAGATGGATGTTATATATTTATATGTGTATCTGATTATTTGGAAGCAGAAACCTTAGCTAATAAAGATAAGATAATTGCTGAATATAAGAAGAGTGAATATGAAAAGATATATATTCCATTTGAGGCAGAGCAAACTTTTGAATTTAATACTAAGGTATGGGAAAAAGTAAAGCTAAATAAATACAGTGATGTTACCACAAGTAGCTTGTATGAAGTGTATAATAAATATTTTAAATAAGTGATTTATTAAGTTGTTTAAATAAATTAAGCGGCTATCCATTAGGATAGCCGCTTAGTTTTATTCGTTTTCTTTATTTGGGGCGTTCGCTTCTTCAATTGCTTCGTTTTCAGATTCAATAATTGATTCATCTGTATTATCGTCTAATTCGTCAATTTCGTCAGTTTCTTCTGTAGTATCATCAGCAACAGCCTTTTTCTTCTTTTTGTCCCATATAATTAGGAATGTAAGAAGTCCAATAGAGATAATTGTAATAACAAGTCCAGAAACAAGGTTTTCTGGGCAATATTTAAGTTCTATTGTATGTGTTCCTGCTGGAACTGGAATTGCTAATAAGGCTTCGTTTATAGAAGAAATTTCAACTTCTTTGCCATCAATATATGCTTTCCAGCCTCTATCATAGATAATTGATGTGTACATTAAGCCGTCTTCTTTAGCGTTGATAGAACCCTTTATATAAGTATCTTCAAATTCAGATATCTGTAAGCCTTGAGAGCTTAAAGCATTAAATGCTATATCAAATACATCCTGATGGAAAGCGTAAGCATATAACTGTAAAGAAGATACAGCATCACCAGATGAAACAGTAATCTTGCTACCTGCTGTTACATCTCCGATATGAACTATTTGACGGTGATTTAAACCAGAGGCAGAACCTTGGTCGCCAGATGTACCATCAGCGTTTTCGATATCCCAGGAAATATTATCAACATAATTAGTAACGTAAACGTATAAATCACAGTCCTCTGTAGGTTCTATAACAGTATATGAGCCCTTGCATCCAGCATAAACCTGTGTGAACATATCTACATAGCCAGTAGATGATTCAACAAAAGAGTTTTGAACAGCAAATGGATTATTTCCTTCGCATAACCAATTGTCAGAGAAGTCGGAAGGAATCATAAATCCTAGTGGCAATGTGTAATCAAGCTTATATAAATATCTTGAGGCTTCTTCATCATAGTTATAAAGGCTCATAAGATAAGGTGTCTCAATTAGGTTATTGCTAAGTACATATTTTACTGAAA
Source organism: Lachnospiraceae bacterium (assembly GCA_017381055.1). Classification (GTDB taxonomy): domain Bacteria; phylum Bacillota; class Clostridia; order Lachnospirales; family Lachnospiraceae; genus SVEL01. Next base: position 4,687 of record JAFOCU010000065.1, on the reverse strand, counting down.
GTAAAGCAGAGGTAAAAGGTGTTGAACCGTAATATGAGTAAGCATTTGTCGATTTCTCAAAGCCTAGTCTGCCTAAGAACTCTGTAAAGTTGCCATTAGCAGTAGATGAGAATATCGATACTCCATAATAATTATTCCAAGCAGCATCATTCTTTGTTTTTCGATTAAGCTTTTCGATTCGATAAAAGCTATTGTCCTCTATTTTGTTTACAAGGTTTTCAATTGCTTTATTATCTTCTAAATATGCTGAATATGTTGTTGTGCTATATGATTTCTCGTGGTCAGAATTAATGGTTGCTTCTGCAATACATACAATAAATAATACATATACAATAAATGTTTTATTTATCTTTTTGTTTCTAAGTGCCATTGTAACAATGAAATAAAATACAAGGAAGAGCATACTCATGTATATTATGTCAAAAGTGTATGTGTCATTTACATATAGCTCTTCGATGAGAAGCATTACTCCTAAGCCACCAAAGAAGGAGCCTGCAATCTGTTTCTTAGTAAAGCAGTCAATATTAACAATTACCTGATACACTACAGTTACTAGTACGAAAATATAGATAAATGATTCTCTTGCAGGTAAGCTGTTTGGGAAGTGCATTCCGTGGAAAAGGTAATTTGGTATATTTGTATTAAAGGAAATTAGGAATAAGCCTATAAGAAAGCCTGTGCCGTATTTTTCCTTAATATTAATTTTTTTACAAAGGAAGTACATAGGTAAAAACATAAATATACCTACTGTACAGTACACATTTGGTTCATGTGCATTAAATATAGAGACTTCTACATTCATCATTGAACGAGATATCATTTCTATAATAGAGAAATAATTCTGCCATTGTTCAGGGAATTTGAATTCTCCAGAAACAGTATATGATAGAGCAGCGATTTCAGGTAAAATCATACATGCTCCCAATCCGCCAGCTATGAGAGAACCAATTACAAAACTCTTAACACGTGAAAAAGTGTATTTGATGAAGCCCTCAGTAGGACATGTGGAAAGCATTCGTACGATAAAGTAAAATACTAGGAATATACATATCATTATGGATATATAGTAATTTGAAAATATTGAAAGCCCCAATGCGATAGTATATAAAAAGTATTTATTTTCTTTGATTATTTTATCCATTCCAAGAACGATTAGCGGTAGAAGTACAAGACAGTCAAGCCACATAATGTTCCAAGAAAAAGCTGCCATATATGAGGATAAGGCATAGAATACTGCTATTGCAGCAAATGAAAGATTCTTGCCACCGTATCTTTTGTGAAGATAATATCCACATGTAAGTCCACAAAGACCTGTTTTAATAATGATAAATATATCAATTGCTATAAGAACATTGCCTGTCGGTGCTATTAAACCTAAAAGTAGGTTAACAGGGCTAGCTAAGTAATAGCTATATAAAGCTGTAAAGTTAACACCCATACCGATATTCCATGAATATAGAAGACTTCCGCCTTCTGTGAGCTTTCGATAGAGCTCTTTATGGAATGGTGCATATTGGTGATAACAGTCACTTCTTAAGTATATTTCGTCACCAAATGGAAATACTTTGCGGCCAATGAATATGCCTACAAGTATTATCACAGGAATAAGAAATGACAAAGCATAACCGATACGGAATTTAAGCTTGTCTGATATCGCTGGTGTAGCGTCCATTGTATTTTCCTCCAAGTAATCTTTTTTTGTTGTAATAGATTGATTAGTATTTTCTTTAAAAACAAAAAGCTTGCTAAATACGTAGTTAAGTATAATAACAACTACGGATATTAAAGCCTTAGCAAACATCATATTTGTGCCAAGGAATCTAGCGCATAAAAGGAATAGATTTGTTAAAAGTAGAGTGATGACTCTTGATGATACAAAACTAATGATTTCCTTTATGAGTTTTTTTGATTGGAAGCTTTTTGATTCAAATACAAAAAGTTTATTTGTAATGAATGCAAAAGCAACTGCTAGTACCCAAGCAGTAGTGTTTGATATTATTTCGCCTATATTGAAGGTATAATATAATATACCAAAAGCTACGAAATCAACAATAGTTGTCAAGATACCAAATATAACATATATGATAGTTTCTTTATTTAGAAGCTTGTTTAGAAGTTTATTCATGTTTGCGACCTCCTAAAGGAAGGTTAGTATCCTTTAAAATATAGAGAGGTCTATTCTTTACTTCCATATATATATTGGCGATATATTCACCTAAAACACCTATTGATAATTCAATTATTCCACCTAAGAAAAGTATGGCACAAAGGGTGGTTGTATATCCAGGAACATCTATACCAAATATAATAGTTTTGATTAGTGTAACTATACTATATATAAATGCAAAGATTGATATTAAAAATCCCATTCCTGTTACTATTCTAAGTGGTGTAATAGAGAAGCTTGTTATTCCGTCTATTGCATATTTGAATAATCCCCAGAAGCTCCATTTTGTTGAGCCAAGAGGTCTTTCAACGTTTTCGTAAGGGAGCCACTTGGTCTTAAAGCCAACCCAAGAGAAGATTCCTTTTGAGAAACGCTGTCTTTCAGATAATTCAAGGACAGAATCAACCATTTGTCTAGTCATAATTCTAAAATCAACGGCACCTTGTACCAAGTCGATATTTGTCATTTTTTTATTAACTCGATAAAACATTCTTGAGAATAAACTACGAACAGGAGCTTCGCCTTTTCTAGTAGTTCTTCTTGCTGCACAGCAGTCATAGCCTTCTTGTATACCTTTAATCATATCAGGAATCATAGTAGGGGGGTGCTGTAAATCAGCATCCATTATAACTACATAATCCCCAGTTGAGTGATCAAGACCAGCATACATAGCAGCTTCTTTTCCAAAATTTCTGGAAAATGATATATATTTTACATTTTCATGCTCTTTTGAAAGTTCCATAAGGATAGATAATGTCTTGTCGCGACTACCGTCATCGACAAAAATATAGCGACAGCTATAGTCAGAAATATTATCAGTAACCTTTGAGGATTCTTCGTAAAAAAGCTTAAGAACATCTTCTTCATTGTAACATGGTACAATGATATCAATAGTTTTAATGCTAGTATCCATTTTGTTCCCCTATTCACATTTTGTAATATGTCAAAAGCACTGTTGGTGCTTTACAAATCCATAAAATATTGTACAATAATATAGTTAGAGTGTAAACATTAAATTGTTAATAAAACCCAGTAAAAATCATATAGGAGGTTGATTATATGTTTAAATATTTTCTTGCATCAAAATCACCTAGAAGAAAAGATTTAATGACACAGATAGGTATTGAATTTCAGGTAATGATTAGTGAACGTGATGAGATTATTACAAGCACTATTCCAGAGGAAGTTGTAAAGGAATTATCTCTTCAGAAGGCTCTTGAGATAGAGAGAATGCTTCTTAAGGAATGTGATGGCGATATATATGGTAAATATAGTAATGAAGGCTATGAAGGTGTAGTTATCATTGGTGCTGACACAGTAGTATCAAAGGATGGCGAAATTATGGGTAAGCCAGTTGATGAAGAAGATGCGTTCAATATGTTAAAGAAGCTTCAAGGCGACAAACATATGGTTAGCACAGGAGTTGCTTTAATCGTTATAAAGAATGGTACTAAGGAAATGATTAGCTTCGCTGAGGATACAGATGTAAACATGTATGAGATGAGCGATGAAGAAATAAATGATTATATAGCCACTAAAGAACCGATGGACAAGGCTGGAAGTTATGGAATCCAGGGACTTGGTGCTAAGTTCATCAGTGGCATAAGTGGTGATTATAACAATGTAGTTGGCTTGCCTATCGGTAGTATTTACCAAGAACTAAGGAAATTATCACAAGCTGAATAATTAAAATTGCAGGCATACCAAATACAAAATACCAATGCTTTGTTTTATGTCTAAAGAGGCGCATACCAATGTTAGAACCTATTGAGCCACCTAGTATGGCTATAAGGAATAAGGTTTTTTCAGGTATGCGCCATTTGTTCTTTATAGCACGATACTTATCTATAAACATAGATAAAAGACCAATAATGTTAATAATAATCACGTAAGCAATAATAAAATTCATCATAATTAAGCTCCTTTATGTTGATAAATTAAATCTAACAAAATAAGTGTGCTAAGTCAAACCGCTTTTTCATATAGTAACTAAAGAACCATTAGTTTTAGCGAGAACTAATGGCATTTTCAATAATTTATGAGTGTTAAACAGGGGGGGAGTATGAGATTAAGTGAGCTTAAGTGTAAGGAAGTAATAAATGAAAAAGATTGTAAGCGTCTAGGAAATGTTTCGGATGTAGAGTTTGATAGTAAAACAGGATGCATAGAAAGTATAATTATCCCAGGCCAGATGAAGCTTTGTAATCTATTTGGAAAGTCAGAAGAATATATAATTCCGTATAAGTGTATTTGCCAGATTGGTGAAGATATTGTGCTTGTGTGTATCGATACTGAAAAATTCACATTTTAAGTAGGTTTTATCAAAGGAATGCTTGACATTAAAAGGATTTAAGGTAATATAATTGTATAGATAACAGCGAGGAGGAAGCGAAAGTGAAGTGTCCATTTTGCGGAAAAGAAAATACAAAGGTTATAGATTCAAGACCAGCTGATGATAATAGTTCTATCAGAAGAAGAAGACAGTGTGATGTATGCGGTAAGAGATTTACTACATATGAG
>JAFOCU010000013.1 GCA_017381055.1 Lachnospiraceae bacterium | reverse complement strand
TCTACGCTTATAACGAGAATGACTAGTGATGTGAATCAGGTGCAGTCTGGTGTTAATATGATGCTTAGATTGTTCCTTCGTTCACCATTTATTGTATTTGGTGCAATGATCATGGCGTTTACTATAGATGTGAAGTCAGCGCTTATATTTGTGATGACAATCATTGTTTTGTTGATAGTGGTTTTTGCTATTATTCTTTTTACTATTCCAATGTACAAGAAGGTGCAGGCAGCTCTTGACAGAGTGCTTGGAATAACTAGAGAAAATCTTACTGGTGCTAGGGTTATCAGAGCCTTTGGAATGGAAGATGATGAGATAGAGGAGTACGATAATAGAACTTCGCTACTATTTAAGCTTCAGGTTGGTGTTGGCAGAATTTCAGCACTGATGAATCCTGTTACGTTGTTTATTATAAATGGAGCGACTATTATATTAGTATGGACTGGAGCTATTCAGGTAAATGATGGAAGACTTAGTCAGGGTGAGGTTATTGCCCTTGTTAACTATATGTCGCAGATTTTGGTAGAGCTTGTAAAGCTTGCTAATTTGATTGTTACGCTTACTAAGGCAGTGGCTTGTGGCAATAGAATTGAAGGTGTGTTTGAGATTCAGTCTTCTCTTGAATTAAGAGATGTATTATGTGCTAATGCATCTGGTGAATATGTCATAGAATATGACAATGTATCTATAAAATATGAGGGTTCGTCAGAGGAAGCTATGATGGATGTTTCCTTTAAGGTAAAGAAGGGAGAAACTGTAGGTGTAATCGGCGGTACTGGTGCTGGTAAATCTACTCTTATACAGGCTATTCCTAGATTTTATGATGTAAGCGAGGGTAGTGTAAAGGTAAATGGCAAGGATGTAAGGGATTATTCTTTGCAGGATTTAAGAAGTAGGATTGCTGTAGTATTACAGAAGGCAGTGCTTTTTAAGGGTACTATAAAAGAAAACCTTCTTTGGGGTAAGGAGGATGCTACTTTAGACGAGATTTATGAGGCTCTTGATAAAGCACAGGCTAGAGAGTTTGTAGATAAGAAGGAAAATGGAATCGAAGAAATGGTTGAGCAAGGTGGAAGGAACTTGTCTGGTGGTCAGAGACAGAGACTTACTATCGCCAGAGCTCTTATAAGAAAGCCAGAGATTCTCATATTGGATGATAGTTCATCGGCACTTGATTATGCCACAGATGCAAAGCTTAGACAGGCTATTAAGGAAATGAGTGAAGAAAATGAGACTACAGTTATCATTGTTTCTCAGCGTGCTACATCTATTATGCATGCAGATAAAATCATTGTACTTGATGATGGTGAAGTAGCTGGAATGGGAACTCATGAGGAATTACTTGAGAATAATCAAGTATATAAAGAAATATATATGTCGCAGAATGCGTTAAAATAAAATCATAGTTTTGAAGAAACTGCGATTAAGTAGAGGTGCTGAATATGAGTAATAATGTAAAAAAGAAAAGTACAATAAAGAAGATAATTCCATATATCAAAAGATATATGTTCTTCGTGGTGATGTCCCTTATATTTGCGGCAGCGACTGTGGGATTAACTCTTTATATACCAAAGCTTACAGGTGAAGCTATTGATTTAATTATTGATAAAGGGTTTGTAGACTTTGAAGGCATATTTGATATTTTGTTTAAGATAGGTGTATTTTCGCTGGTAGCTGCTCTTATGCAGTGGTTTATGAATTATTGTAACAATAAAATAACCTACGGTGTGGTTAAGGATATAAGAGATGCCGCATTTATTAAGATTGAGAAGCTGCCACTTAAGTATATTGATACTCATCCTCATGGAGATACTGTAAGTAGAGTTATAGCTGATGCAGACCAATTTGCAGATGGCTTACTTATGGGCTTTACACAGCTTTTTTCAGGTGTGATAACTATATGTGTAACTGTTGGATTTATGATAAGCATCGATTATAGAATTGCACTTATCGTTATAGTACTTACACCTATTTCAATATTTGTGGCGAAGTTTATCGCTAGCAAAACTCATGATATGTTTAAGCTTCAGTCGGTAACTAGAGGTGAGCAGACAGCTTTTATAGATGAAATGATTGGTAATCAGAAGGTAGTGCAGGCATATGGAAGAGAAGATGAGACACTTGAACAGTTTGATGAGATTAATGGAAGATTAGAAAAGTATTCTCTTAAAGCAGTATTTTTCTCATCCCTTACAAATCCTTCTACAAGATTTGTGAATAATATCGTTTACGCGGTTATAACTGTTGTAGGTGCGATTATTGTAATAGGTGGCGGAATATCTGTAGGTGATTTAACATGTCTTCTCAATTATGCTAATCAGTATACAAAGCCATTTAATGAAATATCTGGTGTTATTACTGAGTTACAAAATTCATTTGTATGCGCAGCTAGAGTTATGGAACTTATAGAAGAGGAGCCAGTTACACCTGATAGTGAAGCAGCAGTAGTTTTAGAAGACGCAGACGGTTCGGTTAAACTTGAAAATGTATCATTTTCATATGTTCCAGAGAAGGAGCTTATTAAGAACTTAAATTTAGATGTAAAGCCGGGCAAAAGAATTGCTATAGTTGGACCAACAGGATGTGGAAAGACTACACTTATTAATCTTTTGATGAGATTTTATGATGTAAATAGTGGTTCGATTCGCGTAAATGATATAGATGTTAAAGAAATGACAAGAAAAAGTCTTAGAAGTTCTATCGGTATGGTGCTTCAGGAAACTTGGCTTAAGAGTGGAACTATTAGAGAAAATATTGTAATGGGGAATCCGGAGGCTACAGAGGAAGAGGTTATATCAGCGGCGAAGGCAGCTCATGCGCATAGCTTTATAAAGAGATTACCAAATGGTTATGATACTGTAATCGGTGAGGATGGAGGAAATCTTTCTCAAGGTCAGAAGCAGCTTCTATGTATCACAAGAGTTATGCTTACAAAGCCACCGATGCTTATACTTGATGAAGCAACATCGAGTATAGATACTCGTACGGAGATAAAGATACAGAAGGCTTTTGATACGCTTATGGAAGGAAGAACAAGCTTTATAGTAGCTCATAGACTTTCAACTATCAGAGAAGCTGATGTAATACTTGTGATGAAGGATGGAAATATCATCGAACAGGGTAATCATGAGGAATTGATGAAGCTTGGTGGATTTTATAATAATCTGTATAATAGTCAGTGGGCATAGGAGATTTGTATGAAATATAATAATATAAGGGAGGCGCTCTTTTTAGAGCGCCCTAATAGATTTATAGCATATGCATTGTTAGATGGAGAAAAGGTAAAATGCCATGTAAAAAATACAGGGCGTTGCAAGGAACTTTTAATACCAGGAAAGAGTAAGGTTTATTTGGAGGACCATGGAGAGGGAACTACTAGAAAAACTAGATATTCTCTCATAAAGGTCGTAAAAGGAAATCAAATTATTAATATGGATTCACAGGCGCCAAATAAAATAGCTGTTGATTGGCTGAATTCGGGCGCTTTTGGAGATGATATAACATTTATAAAGCATGAGCAGAAGTTTGGTAATTCAAGATTTGATGTTTATTATGAGAGGACGAATGGAGTAAAAGGTTTTATGGAAGTTAAGGGCGTAACCTTGGAGGAAGAAGGTATTGCTAGATTTCCTGATGCCCCTACTCTTAGAGGTGTAAAGCATATTTATGAGTTAATAGAGGCTAAAAAGGCTGGTTTTGAGGCAAATGTATTATTTGTTATTCAGATGAAAGGTATTAGGTATTTTGAGCCAAATTATAAGACACATATGGAATTTGCAGTGGCCTTGAAGGAGGCTAAGGATAATGGCGTTAATGTGATGGCGATAGATTGCGTCGTTACGAAGGAAGAAGTAGTGGCAGGGGATTTTGTAGAGATAAAATTGTAATGAATGTATAGAGAGAAATTTATAGGAGCAGTTATTATGAGAGTGGAAATATTTCAGACTATCCCACAGCAAGCGGTGGAGATTAGACAAAAGGTTTTTATTGATGAGCAAGGATGTCCTCATATTTGGATGAGAAAGATGTTGTAATTTTCAGTTTAATAAAGCATTGGATAATTTCAGTAATGGAAAGGGATTTTGATTAATAAATTTGATGGAGAGAATATGTTTAGAGAAATAGCTAGGAAAAAACAGTGTTTATCACAAGAAAAGATAATCGAAATACTTAGAACGGAAAAGAGAGGGGTTTTATCCGTTATGGGAGATAATGGATATCCTTACGGAGTGCCAATCAATTATTGGTATAATGAGGAAAACGGTAAAGTTTATTTTCATAGCGGAAAAATAGGACACAAAGTAGATGCGATGGCGGCTAATGAAAAGGTTTCGTTCTGTGTATACGATGGTGGATATCGAAAAGAAGGCGAATGGGCATTAAATATTAGCAGTGTTGTTATTTTTGGAAAGGTATCTGTGATAGAAGACTTTGAGCAGGCGATGGATATTTGTCGATGCCTAAGTTTAAAGTATACACCAGACACTATGTATATTGAAGATGAAATTCGGAAATTTGGAAAGGCGACATTGTGTTATGAATTATGTCCGGAGCACATTACGGGGAAAATTGTGAATGAGTCTTAAGGTAAATAAAATAGGCTTAAAAGCTTGAAAATTCAGGTATGCTACGCTACGTAGCACACCTGCCACATTTCATTTCTTGCGATTTTTAATCGTTTGGAATATGTTGAATCTACAGGCAAGACGCCGAGTAAATTACGGCCATATAGAAATGGTAAGATGGAGGAAAATATGACATTAGCAGACAAATTAAAAGAGGCAAGAAAAAATGCTGGACTTACTCAAACTGAATTAGCTGAGAAATTATGTGTGTCTAGACAGGCAATTACAAAGTGGGAAACGGGCAAGGGAATTCCGGATGTAGAAAATCTTAGGTTAATATCTAAGGTGCTAAATGTTAGCATTGATTTCTTGTTAGATGATGAAGAGGTGCTTGATAAAACAGTAATCAAAGAACAAATTAATCTGGATGATTATGTAAAAGAGGGTAAATTGAGAAGTAAAAAAGATGCTGTAGTATACTCTAAATATCCTAATGCAGATATAATACCGCTTTTGGCAAAGAAAAAGAGTACAAAAGGACAGAAGATATTTGGGGAACTTTTGGGATGGGTGACAGATGCTCCTTTCGGTACCGATGAGATGTATAATCAGCTTGCTGATATTCATAAGGCATATTATCTAGTAGAACAAAAAGGTGTGCAGATATTAGTAACTGTTACAGAGGATTTTATAGAATCAAAAGTAATGGCAAAGGAAATTGTTGGAAACAAGTTTGAAATTGGAGAATATAAATATCGAAAAGCTGCTTATAAGGTTGAGAAATAGGATATAAATATGGATGTATGGAATAAATAAAGCGATTTCAATGGGCTGTAATGTAGGTTGCCCTTTTATCGGTAGAGAGTTTGATGATAATTGGGGACTTGAAGATTCTACAGGAAAGTCAGATGAAGAATTTAAGAAAATTATAAAAGAAATTGAAAGTAAGATTTTAAAATTAAGAGAGATGGAGAGCACGATATAAAGACACATATAGAGAAGGCAATAGATTTATAGCTAACTATACATTGTTAAAAAAATCACAATATTTGACAAATTCCTTTATTACATAGATAATAGTTAATTGTTATAAATCGCAGTTGCAGGACAACTACGATTATTTATACATACCAATACAAAGGGAGTCTTAATATTATGACAAATACTGAACTTATCGAGAAGATAAAGAGACTTAAAGAGGAAAAAGATGCAGTAATACTTGCTCATTATTATGTGGATGATGACGTGCAGGCCATTGCTGATTACGTAGGAGATTCATTTTATTTAGCTAAGGTAGCAACTAATATAGAGAAAAAGGTTATAGTTTTCTGTGGCGTTATGTTTATGGGTGAGAGTGCTAAGATTTTAAATCCAGAAAAGATTGTACTTTTACCAGATGAGACAGCTGATTGTCCTATGGCTCATATGGCACAGATTGATAGAATTAAGGAATTAAGAGAGCAGTATGAGGATTTAGCAGTTGTATGTTATGTTAATTCTACAGCAGAGCTTAAGATGCATTCAGATATATGTGTTACATCTTCTAATGCATTGGAGATTGTTAAGAGTATTCCAAATAAGAATATTTTCTTTATCCCAGATCAGAATTTGGGTAGCTTTATCAAAGATAAGGTTAAGGATAAAAATATTATTTTAAATGATGGATATTGTCATGTTCATCATGAGCTTTCAAAGGAAAGTGTATTGAAGGCTATGGAGGAGCATAAGGATGCAGCGTTTTTAGTTCATCCAGAATGCAGAAAAGAGATTGTGGATTTAGCTGAATATGCTGGAAGTACAGCAGGTATTATCGATTACGCCACAAAGTCTGATAAGAAGGAATTTATCATTGGAACAGAGCTTGGTGTTATGTATGAGCTTCGTGAGAAGAATCCAGATAAGAAGTTTTACCCAGCTTATGAGAAGCAGATTTGTCCAAATATGAAGAAGATTACTTTGGAGAGAGTGGCAGATGCTCTTGAAAATATGACATATGAAGTGAAGCTTACCGAGGAAGTTATAGATAAGGCAAATGCTCCACTAAAGAGGATGCTTGAATATTAACACAAACACGAAGGTGGGATGAACGATGGATAATTATGATGTAGTAATTGTTGGAACTGGTGTGGCAGGTTTATATGGTGCATTATCACTTCCAAGGGATTTAAAGATTCTTATGATTACTAAGGATGAAGCAGAAAATAGCGATTCATTTTTAGCTCAAGGCGGTATATGTGTACAGCTAAATGATGAAGATTATGATAGTTATTTTGAAGATACTATGAAAGCTGGAAGATATGAGAATCGTAAGGAATCAGTTGATATAATGATTCGTTCTTCTAGAAATGTTATAAATGATTTGATAAAGTATGGTGTGGAATTTGAAAAGGAAGAGGACGGAAGCTATTCCTATACAAGAGAGGGTGGCCATTCGGAATTTAGAATTTTACATTATGATGATGTGACTGGTAAAGAGATTACATCAAAGCTTTTAATGCAGGTTAGGAAGCTTTCCAATGTGACATTTCTAGAGTATAATACGATGGTAGATATAATTGCTAAGGATAATGAAGCAAAG
>JAFOCU010000501.1 GCA_017381055.1 Lachnospiraceae bacterium | reverse complement strand
GTAGTATCTAACGAGTATTATGCTTTATATGCAAATTCCTCGCAACTAACACATCTGATAATTCTATCACTTATCATTCAAATCTGCAATATCATAGCTAACATTTACTTCATTTCTTTTATATTCCTTATCAAATTTTTCATGAATTCGCTTTAATATCATATCCACATCTTTATCTGTTGCATTTAATAATATAACTAAAAACTGTTCACTACTGAATCTTGTACTAACATCTATATTTCTGAGTGCTCCCTTGATAGCCTTTTTCATACAATACATTGCATATTCTTGTTCCTCAATATCAAAATTATTGTAATCAATTGGTTCTAGCGTAAGCATGATAAGTTGCAAATTATGATCAAATCTATGAACAATGTTTAATACAAAATCATATATCTTTTTGAATTCGTCAAATTCAACATTAATTGCACCATGGGACGTTCTATTAGCCTTAAGACTCTTAACCATATTATTAAGATCAATAGAAGTTTTTTTATTCTGCATGCCTTCAATCTCCGAGTACATACAATAACCAGCCTTACCACTATGTTTTATATGATATAATGCCTTGTCTGCATTTGTAACGGCATCAGCAAATAATTCTTTACCAGAAGACATATACATACCAACAGAAAGACTAGAATACTTTAAATATTCATTGTCCTTCTTAATGAAGTCAAATTCTTTAATAATACTCTCAACCATATTAACAGCTTCTTTTTCTTCAACCTCAGGTATATAACACAAGAACTCATCTCCGCCAACTCTAGAAACGATTGTTTTATCACCATATTTTAATAATATAGTTCCTAAATTCTTAAGAACATAATCTCCAGCCAAATGACCCATACTGTCGTTAGTCTTCTTAAGATTGTCCAAATCTACAAACACAAGACAGCCTGGTCTAGTTCTAACAGCCTCAGCAATTCTACTTTCACCTGTTTTTCTATTTAGGACACCTGTAAGAATATCATAAATATCACTTTTTTGATTCTCTTCTATATTATTAACAATCTGATTTAACAATATAGAACTCTCTTCTGTCAAAGTCAACTCTGCTTTTTCTAATTCATCCTCATCTTCAATTACCAACTTATCTTCATCTAGTAACTTTAAGAATAAATCTGTAAATTTAGGGTCAAACTGTGTTCCTTTTCCATTCTCAAGCTGAGAATAAATCTCATCCTTTGAAAGATTATCTCTATAAATTCTCTTGCTATTCATAGCATCATAAGCATCTGCAATACATATAATTCTAGCAATTTCCGGTATATCCTCACCAGCAACTCCAGTTGGATAACCTTTACCATCATATCTTTCATGATGATACTTTGCACCAAGTGATACTCCTGCTATTGTTTTAATGTCATTAAGAATATCTCCACCTATGCTTGTATGAGACTTAATTACGCTAAACTCAATCTCATTAAGCTTTCCAGGCTTATTTAACACACTGTCTGGAATGCCAACCTTGCCTATATCATGAAGAAGCGCCACATATCTTAAATTGCCAATTTTATCCTCTGACCACCCAAGCTCCTTTGCTAATCTTGCACTATACTCCGAAACTCGCACAGAATGTCCTTTCGTATAACTGTCCTTCGCCTCAATCATACTAGCAATTGTTGCTATTGTTTCAAAGGAAATCTGTTCAATCTGTCTCGTTTTTTCTTGAACCTTATGTTCTAAATCCTTCATAAGTTCTGATAATTCTAATATATTTTCAATTCTATTAAGCATAACCTCAGGAATAAACGGCTTCTTGATAAAATCCATAGCTCCCATATTAAGGCCTTTAACTTCACTACCAACCTCTGTATCAGCTGTAAGAAATACAACTGGTACACTATTATTGCTATTATCAAGCTGTTTTATATTTTCAAATACTTGAAAACCATCCATTTCTGGCATAACAATATCAAGAAGTATTAAATCAACCAAATTATTCTCAAGATATGTCAAAGCCTTTTCACCAGACTTTACCAAGACAAGCTTATACTTATCCTTCAATACTCTTTCAACCATTTTTAAATTAGTAACATTATCATCAACAGCAATAATTCGTTTCATATAAATCACCTAACCTTATATATTACAATTAAATCAACTAACTATAATTATACAAAAGATTAATAAAAAATTAAAGAGTAAATACTTTTTAAAGTACTTACTCTTTGTATTTATTCTACTAATTCTTAAAGCTATGAATTGGGGCTGGGATTCTACCACCTCTATTAACAAATGCGTCACAAGAGAAATTATTAACCGGCATAACTGGTGCATAACCAAGAAGTCCACCAAATTCAACCATCTCTCCAACCTTCTTGCCTGGAACTGGAATAATTCTAACAGCAGTAGTTTTTTGATTAATCATACCGATAGCAGCTTCATCTGCAATAATTCCCGAAATAGTTGTTGCCTTAGTATCTCCAGGAATCGCAATCATATCCAATCCTACTGAACATACACAAGTCATAGCCTCAAGTTTCTCTAAAGTAAGGGCGCCCATATTAACAGCATCGATCATTCCCTGATCTTCACTAACTGGAATAAATGCACCACTCAAACCACCTACATAAGAAGAAGCCATAACTCCACCCTTCTTAACCTGATCATTAAGAAGTGCTAGCGCTGCTGTTGTACCAGGAGCACCAACTCTCTCAAGTCCAATCTCTTCTAAAATCTCAGCAACAGAATCACCTATTGCTGGTGTTGGAGCTAAAGATAAATCTATAATACCAAATGGAACACCAAGTCTCTTTGAAGCTTCCTGTGCTACAAGCTGTCCAACTCTTGTAACCTTAAAAGCAGTCTTCTTTATAGTCTCACAAAGAACTTCAAAGTTTTTGCCTCTAACCTTGCTTAATGCATTCTTAACAACACCTGGTCCTGAAACACCAACATTAATAATACAATCAGCCTCTGTTACACCATGGAAAGCACCTGCCATAAATGGATTATCATCTGGTGCATTACAGAATACAACAAGCTTAGCACAACCAAGACACTCTGCATCCTTTGTAATCTCATCAGTCTCAACGATAACCTCACCCATAAGCTTAACAGCATCCATATTAAGACCTGTCTTTGTAGAACCTACATTGACAGAACTACATACTCTATCAGTGCAAGCAAGAGCCTGTGGTATAGAACGAATCATCATCTCCTCAGCCGGAGTCATACCCTTAGATACAAGACATGAGTAACCACCGATAAAGTTTACTCCTACTTCCTTAGCTGCCTTATCAAGAGTCTTAGCAATGCTAACAAAATCTTCAACAGACTTACATGCAGAAGCACCAACAAGACCAATTGGAGTAACTGATATTCTCTTGTTAACAATAGGAATACCTATTTCCTTCTCAATCTCGTTACCTGTTGACACAAGATTCTTAGCCTTTGTAGTAATCTTATTGTAAATATTTTCATTAAGCTTATTTATATCGCCATCAATACAATCAAGTAAGCTGATACCCATAGTAATAGTACGAACATCAAGATTCTCGTGTTCAACCATATCATTAGTTTCTTTTACTTCAAATAAATTAATCATAATTATTCTCCTACAAACGATGCATTATATTAAAAATATCCTCTGACTGTAACTTAATCTGAACACCGATTTCGTTACCTAACTCTGCCATCTCATCACTAAGCTGACCAAACTGCTTGCTAGCATTATTTGCATCAACAATCATCATCATGTTAAAAAAATCCTGAACGATTGTCTGTGAAATATCTAAAATATTAACATTATTATCTGCTAAATATGTACAAACCTTTGCGATAATTCCTACTGTATCTTTTCCAACTACGGTAATAACTGTCTTTTTCATATGAACCTACCTCTCTATTTATGGCTATCTATTTTTTTCTAAACTAGCCTATCGTTTCAATTATATGTGATAATGCTTATTATTTCAACACTTAAAATTAAAACCTAAACATAAGTAGAATTTTACCTTCTTTTGTTTAGGTTTATAACATATCTTCTTACACTGCGATACACTCCATAACCCTATCTCTCCAAGCCACTTCAATATCAAAATCATCTGCTTTAAATGGGCTATCACTTAAATTAATCTCAGCTCTAACACTCTCATATGCCAACTCTGGATAATTATTCTCTTTACTTAAGTGACCAAGATATATCTTCTTTAATCTTTCAGATAGTATCTCATCAAGAAGTCTACCTGACATTTCATTACACAAATGACCATGATTACCTAATATTCTTTGCTTAAGATAATATGGATATGATCCAACTTGAAGCATCTTAATATCATGATTAGCCTCAAGGAGTATAGCGTCTAAATCTTTAAGATTATCAACTATATAATCATTATAATGTCCCATATCTGTTGCAACAGCCACTGCCTTTGAATCACTAAAGTTACTTATCCTATATCCGCAAGGCTCCTTTGCATCATGAGATATGGAAAATGGTCGAATTTTAAGAGTACCTATCTCGTAATCTTCATCAGCATATAAACCGTTAAGCAAAGACAAATCTACCTTATCCAAATATTTACTCTTAGCAGTTTCTTCTATAGTACCATTAGTGGCAAATACTGGAATATCATGCTTACGAAGAACAACTCCTAATCCGCCAATATGGTCCGAATGCTCATGTGTAACTAATATTCCACTCATATCAGACAATGTAAGACCAATAGAATTAAGTCCTTCCTCTATTCTTTTTTTACTTATACCTGCATCAATAAGCAAATGGGTATTATCATCTCCAACATAAATACAGTTGCCGCTGCTACCGCTGGCAATACTCATCATTCGCATAATTTGCCTCCTAATTATTTCTAAACACCAACGTATATCATAGAAACTATTTATTCTATTTCTTCCAAAACAGCTTTCACAAACTCATATAACTTAGCAATTGAAGAAATTGAAACTCGCTCGTCTGTTGTGTGGATATCATACATCTGTGGACCAAATGATACTACATCAAGCTCTGGCTTTTTCTCTAAGATATATCCACATTCTAATCCTGCATGAATAATCTCTACTTTAAGTTCTTGTTCAAATTTCTCTTTATGAATCTTGCAAAGAAGCTTCTGTAATGGCGAATCCGCCTTATATGCCCATTCTGGATATCCAACGTCAGATGAGAACTCACCACCTGTAAGCTTAGCTAAAGTCTCAATCTTTTCAACAATAAGCTCCTTTCTACTTTTTACTGAGCTTCTAACAGACATACTTATCTCGACTATTCCCTTTTCTGTCTTTAAGATTCCCATATTTAAAGAAGTCTCAACTAAACCGTTCATATTTGGCACTCTATACTGAGGTCCAAATGGAACTACATTCATAAATGCAAGTATGTTATCAGTCATCTTTCTAGATGCACCATAGAAAATACCATATTCTCCATCAGATAAACTAATCTTAATATCCTTATCAGATATAATGAATTCATTCTTAACGATTTCTACTGCTTCATCAAAGATAGACTTTAATCTACTCATCTTTTCTTCAACTTCCTCATGACCGTGAAGAACAAAGATACCCTTACTTTCCTTCGTGATAACATTATCCTTTGCGCCACCATTTATAGATGAAATTCTAATAGCGATTCTATCATTAATGTATTTTAATATTCTTCCAAGAAGAATATTAGCATTTGCTCTCTCGTTGTGAATCTCTGCACCAGAATGTCCACCCTTAAGACCGCTTATATCGATCTGATAAATGACACCAGCAACCTCCGCTGATTCCATATTAAACTTTACATTAGCAGACTTTCCACCAGCACAACCAACAGTTATTACGCCATCGTCTTCGCTATCTAAATTAAGCATATATTTACCATTAATATCAGACATATCTAAGGCCATAGCACCAAACATACCTGTTTCCTCATCACTAGTAAATATTAACTCAAGTTCTGGGTGATTAATAGTACTATCATCAACTAATGCTAATGCCATCGCCACAGCAATACCATCATCTGCTCCCAAAGTCGTCTTATTAGCAGTAATAAAATCTCCATCTACTATAATTTCAATTGGATCCTTCATGAAATCATGATTACTATCTGAATCCTTCTCTGCAACCATATCAAGATGTCCTTGTATAATAACAGCAGGCTTATGCTCATAACCCTTAGTTGCTGGCTTCTTAATAACTACATTATTAAGTTCATCCTGTCTTACATAAAGACCTCTATCATTTGCAAACTTAACACAATAATCACTAACTGCCTTTGTATTTCCAGATCCTCTCGGTATATTTGAAATTTCCTCAAAATAGTAAAATACCTTCGCAGGCTCTAATCCATATTTTTCAAGCATAATTCTATCCTCCAATAACATACTTATATAAATATACTACATGTTAGCAACATAATGAAGATTTTTTTATATTTCTTCAAAAGTTTGTTCAGCATGTATCTGCTTAACCTTATCTTTAATATCAAGAAAAACTTCTGCTATAATTGGATCAAAATCTTGTCCACTACCTTCACTAATAATACTAAAACATTTTTCTAGAGGCATTGCCTCTCTATAACATCTCTTTTCAGACACTGCATCAAATACATCTGCTACAGCCATAATTCTAGCACATAATGGTATTTCATCTTCTTTAAGTCCTTCTGGATATCCCTTTCCATTCCACTTCTCATGATGATATTTCGCAACCTGATATGCCATTTCCGTATATTCATTATTCCCTAAGTTACCAAAGGTTTCTTCAATAATTTTACCACCATCAATTGTATGTTTCTTTATTATTTCAAACTCCTCGCTAGTAAGTCTTCCAGTTTTCTGTAATACCACGTCTGGCACAGCAATTTTTCCAATATCGTGCATTGGTGCTGCTTGACACATATTTTTGATATAATCCTTTGTTAACTTTTCTTTATAATATCCTCTTTTTCTAAGTTCTTTCGCTAACAATTTAACATAAGCTTTAGTTCTCTTAATATGACCACCTGTACTACCATCTTTATTTTCTACCAAAGTAGCAAAACTCATTACCATCTCACTATGAT
The DNA here is from genome assembly GCA_017381055.1 of Lachnospiraceae bacterium. Classification (GTDB taxonomy): domain Bacteria; phylum Bacillota; class Clostridia; order Lachnospirales; family Lachnospiraceae; genus SVEL01. The sequence goes on along the minus strand of JAFOCU010000501.1, from coordinate 1,904 downwards.
ATCTTGAAACTTCATTTAACACAGGGTCTTCTTGATTCAGAAAAATACCTATAACCATAATTGTAACAGCCACACTAGTTAATAACACTTCTGGAAATATTCCTTGAACTATTGTTATTGCAGCTAATGCCAATAAATATGTCAAAATACTAATTCTTTTATTACTCTCTATATAATGCCATCTCTTAAAAAATACAATCAACGTAAATAGAATATATATACCTACCATACCAAAACATGTATAAGCTGATATTCCCATAGAATAATTTGTGTATTTTCCAATTCTAAACTCTAGTTTTCCAATAAAAAATACTACTACAAATATATTTATTAAATATGGCAAATGTAATAATGCTAAAGGTATCTTCTTTGTAGGTGTTGCTCCTGTTGTTTTCATCATGTAGCCAAACATCATATACACAACAGCATCTATTCCAACTAAAAAGCCTAAATGAAAAATCCTATTCCACATTATATCAACTGTATCAAGATGATTCACAGTTACTGCGGTAATTCCATCAAATATAATACAAAACATGCTAAAAAATAGCATTTCACCAAAAATACTACTATTTAACTTCTTACCATATCTCCTACATTCACGAAAATATATAAAAGCTATATAAGCAACAACTAATAAGCATCCTATTTGTACTTTACAATATTCCATAGCTTATCTCCTTTGTATTTCGATTAAACTAACTACAATTACCCTTATTAATCACCCTTATTAAGCACACATATGTTACTGTATTATATATATATCTGTCAAGTATATGTTATACAGTCCCCTAGCCTATCATATAATAATAAAAATCAATAAGCACTGCTCATAATTATGAAAAAAAGCTTAACAACATTTTCAATACTATTTATATTCTTCTTAATGCTAGCTAAAATGAACATAACTAGAACCTATGCACTAAAAGGGCTTAATCTTTGGCTATTCTCTGTTTTACCAACATTACTACCATACACAATAATCAGCACTATCTTATTACGCATAGATGCATTCTCAAAGCCACTTGGCATAATTAAAAAGCTTACAAAAGCAAACTTTAATGAACACATCCCTTTTATCGTAATATGTGGACTATTCTGCGGTTGTCCCATAGGAGCAAAGCTTTCAGCCGATACATATAAGCTTAATAAAATTAATAGAAGAACTGCTGTGTTTTTATTATGTTCATTAAGCTCGTTAAGCCCTGCATTTATAATAAACTTTGCTTTACCTATCAGTTTACCCATTAAACTGCGAATAATGTTATTCATGTTAATAATAATTTCAAATGTGATATCAGCCTACATCATAATACATTTTTTTAACATTAAAGATAAATCATCAAATCCTTCATCTTTTCCTTATGATACTATTATTAACCAGAAAAAAAATAGAATGCATCTTACAGATATTTTTGAAAGTTGCATTCTATCTTCTTTTGAAATCCAAGGAAAAATCGGCGGTTTTATAATAATATTTTCATGCATATCAGGTCTTTTTATTCAAACATTACATTTAACTCCTTATTATGCACTCATTTTTAATTCCATTTTAGAAATCAGTAGCGGACTAGGTACCTATAATACGTTCCAATTAAGCACACAATACACAGCATTAATAACTGCACTAACCTCTTTTGGTGGTATATGTACCATATGTCAAATGTTTTCTTGCATAAAAGATGTCAATATACCAAAAAAGTGTTTGCTATATAGTAAAATAATATCCGCAATACTTGTGTATATAATGACTTACATATTATTGAATATATAACCATCAATTATATTTTTATACTCTTTAATATATTAATTATATGTATATTTACGCCTATTAAAGCTAAAACCAATATAATGATTACTATCTCTATTGGAACTCCAACAAGCAATAACAAGCCAATAATAGC
>JAFOCU010000500.1 GCA_017381055.1 Lachnospiraceae bacterium | reverse complement strand
CCTATGGAAAAAGGTCAAAAAGGATGTACAACTTGTAATATGAAGGATACCTGTAAATATAGAAGACAAGGACTTAATTGTGCATATTAGAATTGTTGCGAGAGGAAAACGAAGATGAAGTCATTATTAGAAAAAGATTATATTATTCTTGATGGTGCTATGGGTACTGAGATTCAGAAGAGAGGATTAAAGCTTGGCGGAATACCAGAGGTTTTAAACATTACTGCTAAGGATATGATAGAAGAAATTCATATGTCATATATGGAGGCTGGAAGTGATATAGTATATGCCAATACTTTTGGTGCAAATGGCTATAAATTAAGAAATTCTGGATATACAGTTAAAGAAATCATTGAAAGTGGTATTTCTATAGCAAAGATAGCAGCAGATAAATATTTCGAAAAGTCTGGTAAGAAGGTTTTGGTAGCTCTTGATTTAGGGCCTATTGGACAGTTGCTTGAACCAACTGGAAATTTATCATTTGATGATGCTTATGAGTATTATAAAGAAGCTATTTTAGCTGGAAGTAACGCAGATCTTGTTATTTTTGAAACACAGACAGATTTACTAGAGGTAAAAGCAGCTGTATTAGCAGCTAAGGAAAATAGTAATTTACCAGTAATGGTTACGATGACTTTTGAAGAGAATTTGAGAACCTTTACAGGATGTAGCGTTGCGTCTATGGCATTAACATTAGAAGGATTAGGCGTAGATGCAATGGGTGTAAATTGTTCTTTAGGTCCTAAGGAGCTTATTCCTGTTGTTAAAGAAATGAGAAGATACACTAAGTGTCCTATTATAGCTAAAGCAAATGCAGGTTTACCAGACCCATTAACTAATACATATAATGTTACACCAGAAGAATTTGCTAAAGACATGGAAATGATGGCAGAAGCTGGGGCAACAATTTTTGGTGGGTGTTGTGGAACTACACCAGAGTTTATTAAAGCTCTTAGTCTTTCTATAAGTAAGATTTCATTTAATGATATTAAGAATAATAGAGAAGAATATATTCCTGTATGTGCGGTTTGTTCGCCAACGAAGGTTGTAGAGATTAATCAGCCAAGAATTATAGGCGAAAGAATTAATCCGACTGGAAAGAAAAAATTTAAGGAAGCTTTACTTAATAATGATATAGATTACATTTTGAATCAGGCAACAGAACAGATAGATGCAGGTGCTGATATCTTAGATGTCAATGTTGGTTTACCAGGAATAGATGAAAAAGTTATGATGATAAATGCTGTTAAAGCTATTCAGGGAATAGTAGATGTGCCACTTCAGATTGACTCAACTATACCGGAGGTTTTAGAGGCAGCCCTTAGAGTATATGCAGGAAAACCTATTGTTAATTCTGTAAATGGTGAAGAGAAGTCTTTAGAAGCTGTTTTGCCGTTAGTTAAAAAGTATGGTGCTTGTGTTGTTGGTTTAACATTAGATGAAAATGGAATCCCTAAGACAGCTCAGGGCAGATTTGATATTGCTAAGAAGATTATGGATAGAGCAGTAGCTTATGGAATTCCAAAGGAAAACGTATTTATTGATTGTCTTACACTTACAGCTTCAGCTGAACAGGAAGGTGTAATGGAGACATTAAAAGCTTTAAATCGTGTTAAAATGGAGTTAGGGCTTAAAACTGTATTAGGTGTTTCAAATATTTCATTTGGTTTACCAAATAGAGAACTTGTAAATCAGGCATTTTTAACTATGGCTCTTAATAATGGCTTAGATTTGCCTATTATTAATCCTAATATAACAGCTATGACTGGTGCGTTTAGAGCATTTAAGTTACTTGCAGGTTTTGATGAGAATTCAATGGAATTTATTGAAAACTATTCAGATGTGACTGTTAAGACAGTTGCTGTACCTAATGGGGCAAATGTAAATGTTACTGGTAGTGCTACGGCTACAGTGGAAGTTGCAGCGGTAAATGGTGCTACAAGTGATGGAAATGAATTACATGATAAACTTAAGGTGGCTATTGAGAAAGGATTAAAGTCAGAAGGAGCGTCTATAGCAACAACACTTCTTAACACAGAAGGTTATGATCCTATGACTCTTATTAATCAGGTGCTTATACCAGCGTTAGATAAAACAGGTTCAATGTTTGAACAAGGAAAAATATTCTTGCCACAGTTGATTTTATCGGCTGGTGTTGCTCAAGGCTGTTTTGAAGTGATTAAAGACAAATTATCAGCAAGCGGAGAGCAGACTGTTAGTAAAGGAAAGATAGTTTTAGCAACTGTTAAGGGTGATATTCATGATATAGGAAAGAATATTGTTAAGGTACTTCTTGAAAATTATGGCTATACAGTAATTGATCTAGGTAAAGACGTTGAATATCAGGCGGTTGTAGATGCGGCTATTGAACATAAGGCTAAGCTTGTAGGCTTATCAGCACTTATGACAACAACTTTAGTATCTATGGAAGAAACTATAAAGCTTTTAAGAGAAAATAATGTAGATTGCAAGGTTGTAGTTGGTGGTGCTGTATTGACACCGGATTATGCAAAAAAGATTGGCGCAGATTTCTATGCAAAGGATGCAAAGGAAAGTGTTGACGTTGCAAAGCAGGTTTTTGGAGAATAATTTTAATAGAAAAAATTATTAATAAAAAGAGAGGAAGTAGAAGACTTCCTCTCTTTTATAGTGTATTAATATAAATTAATTTTGAAAATAAAAAAAGGAGTAAAAACTCCTTTTTTAATAATTGCAATTATTAAAATACAACTTAGATCAAGAATTTAATAATTAAACTCTCTCAACATAACCTGATCTTAAGCAAGAAGTACAAACGTACATCT
>JAFOCU010000499.1 GCA_017381055.1 Lachnospiraceae bacterium | reverse complement strand
GTGGGAGGATGGTAAATCTTCCGATAATACCACATTTTTTAAGGAGGTCATTTAAAATGGCAAAGAAAGTAGAAGGATACATTAAATTACAGATCGCTGCCGGTAAGGCTACACCAGCACCACCAGTTGGTCCTGCATTAGGTCAGCACGGTGTTAACATTGTTCAGTTCACAAAGGAATTCAACGCTAGAACTGAGAGCCAGGCAGGCATGATTATTCCAGTTGTTATCACAGTTTATTCAGATAGAAGCTTTAGCTTCATCACAAAGACTCCACCAGCAGCTGTATTATTAAAGAAAGCTTGTAAGATCGAGTCTGGATCAGGCGTACCTAACAAGAATAAGGTAGCTAAGATCTCTAAGGATGAGGTTAGAAAGATCGCTGAGTTAAAGATGCCTGATTTAAATGCAGCTTCAGTTGAGGCAGCTATGAGCATGATCGCTGGTACAGCTAGATCAATGGGTATCGTAGTAGAGGACTAATCTATAGTACTTAATGTAATTGATAACAATAACGTGGGAGGCATGAGTGGAAAGCACTCTATCCCGATATTACCACTAGGAGGTTAATTTAAATGAAAAAAGGTAAGAAGTATCTTGAAGCAGCTAAGTTAGTAGACAAGGCTACTTTATATGATGTAGATCAGGCAATGGAGCTTATTAAGAAGACTGCCACTGCTAAATTTGATGAAACAATCGAGGCTCATATCAGAACAGGTTGTGACGGACGTCACGCTGAGCAGCAGATTCGTGGTGCTGTTGTTCTTCCACACGGAACAGGTAAGACTGTTAAGGTTTTAGTTTTCGCTAAGGGAGATAAGTTAACAGAGGCTGAGAACGCTGGTGCTGATTTCGTTGGTGGTGAGGAACTTATTCCAAAGATCCAGAACGATGGTTGGTTTGACTTTGACGTTGTAGTTGCTACACCAGACATGATGGGTGTTGTTGGTCGTTTAGGACGTGTACTCGGACCTAAGGGCTTAATGCCAAACCCTAAGGCTGGTACAGTTACAATGGACGTTGCAAAGGCTGTTGAAGAGATTAAGGCTGGTAAGATTGAGTATAGACTTGATAAGTCTAATATTATTCACGTGCCAATTGGTAAGGCTTCATTTGAGGAAGCTAAGTTAGCGGACAACTTCCATGCACTTATGGACGCTATTATTAAGGCTAAGCCATCAAGCTTAAAGGGACAGTACCTTAAGAGTGTAACTCTTACAGCTACAATGGGACCTGGCGTTAAGTTAAATGTTAACAAGCTTGTAGGTTAATCGATAGCTCATAAAAGTTAAGCAGTTTAACTGCTGATATAAAAGGATGTAATTTGTGATTTGCAGATTACGTCCTTTTTTATTAGTAATGTAAAAAATGAGTCTAAAGGACTAAGAAAAAATATTGCATTTTCTATATTTATGTGGTAGCATTTCTAATATAGAGAAGGGCAAACTTGGGGAAACTCAAGGACGCAAAACATGAAGTCTAATCAGCAATTTTATATTGCTGCATGATGGTTCGGTTGCAACATGTAGTTGCGACCTTTTTTTATTGGTCGATACTTGCATGCATTAAATTGTTACTATATTAAAACACACATTTTGCTTAAGAAGAAAGGGGGAAAGGTAAGTAGCAAAAGGATTTTTTCTAAAGAAATGTAACACGGCAAAGAGAAAATGTTGAATAAACATAAAGGTGGAGAAAAGAAAGGTGACAAGTTAAAATGGCAGAAAGAGATAGATTATGGTATCTAATTAATAGTTTAATTAACGGAACATATAGTCCTAAGAATTTTTGTGAAGAGTTCACAAGAATCTATGATGAGGAAATTGATTATAATTTTCTTTCATTTGAAGAGAAACAGAATTTTGCAGAGATGAGCGAAATGGCATCTAGATATTCTGAGGACAATAGTAAGTTAAGATTTATCGATAAATATTTTAGTGCCACTGACATAATTGAAAATGCAAGAGAAATAAAGCTTAGAACATTGGGAACAGTTGAAATATTTTAATTAAAAAATTGTTGACAAATGTTACATATATATGCTATCATCATCTACGGTCATAACAAGTGACTAGCCGAAGACAGTAGGTGTGCATAGCACATAAT
>JAFOCU010000498.1 GCA_017381055.1 Lachnospiraceae bacterium | reverse complement strand
ATACTTCCACGCTAATCTAAACATCTTTCCCTACCTTTATCCGTTAAACTTCTAACTTTTAGTCTATACACTTCTGTATTTATGGCCTCTAATTTTCTCCCTCATACGACCCAGTTCTTAGCATATTATAAATCTGTTCCTGGTCACCCCAATACTGTTTAATTTCTCCGTCATCATCTTCAAACACAACCTCAAACTTCATTGACTGATCGTATATTCGCACCTCTGAGCCATCCTTTAACTCAATTACAATCCAGCTCTCAGGAGTTGTACCTTCATCATTTTTATTCTCTTTGATATTATCTATTTCATTATAATATTCCACGAACTGGTCAATATCCAACTCCTTCTGACCATAATGTCCATCAAAGTATCCATCATAATAAACTCTCTCTACATCCCCAGCCTTAATTTCAGGTATAGACTTTTTAGAATTTATAACCATAACTACTATTACGCTTATTAAAATAGCTACTACAGCAATTATTACACTATTTAATACCTTCTTATTCATATTTATCTCCTCTCTTGTCTACTTTCTAACCTTCTTATAAATATCGTAACAGAACTCCATATTTTCTACAGCTTCATCATTATTAGAAAATGCTACTTCTCGCACAATGGCCATATACTTATCCCACTCTTCATTTGTAATCTCCGGATAAGTCTTCATAAGCGCTTCCTTGTATGAAGCATCATTATGATTGGAGCCTACAAGTTTACCCTTCTTTTTGAGAGTTTTATACATTTTTTCATTAATAAATTTAATAGCTCTAACTGTTCTATTTTTCTTTATAAGAATATTAAGCTTCTCTTCCTGACGACGCTTATATCTTATAATCATATACACTGCCCCACCTATTAACAATGCAATACCAGCAAACAAGAATACTTTTCCTATGATGCCCTTCTTAAAAGCACCATTTCCTGTTCCGTAATATCCAGCTCCTCTTGTAGGATCTTCATTATTAATAACATTTCCTGCTTCATCTGTCTCCTTCTCACCTTCTGTCTCCTTCGGTGTAGAAGTTTCCTCATTTGGCTGTGTTTCATTATCCTTTGTTTCCTCTGGCTTTTCCTCAGTATCAACTTCCGGATCATCATTCTGATTTACATCTGAATCCTTATCTTTATCATTATTAGGAATATTAGGATTTACATCATTATCTCCTCGATAAGAAGTCGTAACCTCTATAGGCACCCAACCAATTCCTTCCAAATAAATCTCTACCCAAGCATGGGCCGTATTATCTATGATTACACCTACCTGCTCGCCATCCTTTTCCTCAAAAATAGACTTAGAAACATAATATCCCGATGCATATCTTGCTGGCACTCCCAACTCTCTAAGTATCAATGTAGCTGCGCTGGCATAATGCATACAATAGCCTCTCTTAGTCTGTCCCACAAAATACTCAATAGGATCCATATTTCTTGGCAATTTTGGCGGTTCTGTAGTATATTCTACATTTTTTGCAAACCAATCTGCCACTGCATCAGCCACTGTTAAACGAAGCTCATTTTCTCCACTACCACCATTCAAATTCTCTAGATCATTTCCAGCCTTGATGGTCTTAGCATAGTCTTTAATATATGTCATATTATCTGGTACATCGAGATAGTTATCCTTAACATACTTCTCATACCAGATTTCCCAATCTTCCTTTTCTATATCATCAGATAGAATCATGCTTACGCCATAGTTATAACCTGGTTCACCTATATAATAACTTATCTCATCTGATTTTTTTGATTTAGTATAATATACATCACCTTTTATACTCAGCTTGTCACCTATAAGATTAGAAAAATAAGGAACATAGGCATTGGTATTCTTACCCTTAAGATATTTTAATCTAGCGCTTATATATTTCATATCACTAGAAGAGATATATAGCATCCTTTCCTCTATTGAGCTCATACCCATATTTGCTATATTCTCTTTTATTTCCTCTACGTCAAAGCCTGCCTTACTCGCAGCCTGTTCAAAATCATCAGCCTCCGTAAGCCATCTACCACCAACATAGCTAGAACCATAGAAATCTTTAAGATAAATTGTATCCTTAGGTTTATCACTTAAATATAATTTCATCACTGGCACATTTTTAAACGAAAGCTTAGTATTTGAGATAATTTCTCCATCCTCATTATTATCCCAGAAAAGCTCCCCTATATCTTTTAAAAGCTGAGATATAGAAAAATTCTCTAACATTCTTTCCTGTATCTGCTTTACATTTGCAGAATACTTCATAGCCTTATTTACTGATGGAGCCACAAGCTTACTTGCTGAAATACTAAAAATCACAAGCATTATCGCCACCGCAACTCCATATATCCAACGACTCTCAAAATTTCTATTATTTCTATTTAAAGCAGCCGGCTTAAATTCTTTTTTAGTAAAACCATAAATATTTGTAATGACTATACCTATAAACATTACAATGATTCCTTTTTTGCCTGGCGCGTAACCTACTGTTACCTCTAGCATAATAACCAACAATGGAATCGTAATTAAAATAAGCTTTCTGCCCAAAAACTTAGCTAACCATAAAGAAACAAATATAACTATAACAAACAAAAAGCCAACACCAAGCTCCACACTGCCAAACTTTGTTTTAGGGAGAGGTATGTTTGTATCGTAGTATACATTCCACTTCTGGTAAAAATTTGCTACAAATTTTTGCGTACCGCCTATAATTTTATCCCCCGTCTTAAATATAAATAAATACAATAAACAAAGCACTATTCCCGCTATAAGAAATATTATATTAGATATTTTCTTTTTTTCACTAGGAATATAATCAGTATAATCTATATATTCCATTATTCCGCTAACTATAAGCGCCACTAATAAAGCGGCAAATATGCCACCTATGCTCACTCCACCAAATCCAAATATCTCAGAAAGCATCATTCTTGCTGCTATAACAAATACAAGCACACTAACTACATCAAAGAATACAGTAACTATTCTTTGCCCTATGCTATCTATATTAAGCTGTTCATTATCAGTGCATACCCACTGAGCTAATTTTCTTCTCTTCTTAATCATACCCTTATAACAATATCTCCACTGAAGATATATCCTTCTCCAACTCCTTAGGTGAATATTTAATAATTGTTTCGTCTTGCTTCTTTAATTCCAAACTCTCATCTAAAGCAAGCTTCCATACGTATGGCTCCATACAATACTTCTCTTTATATCTAACAGCTATATCTTCACTGCTGGCCATCCACTTATTTTTCATCACCAATTCAATGTAATAGTACAAGCTCTCGTCACTATCAATTCTTACACGAACCAAATCATTATCCGCACTATTGTACCAAGTAACATAATGATTGCACCCAGCATCCATAAGAGAAAAAGAAATACTAAATGCAGCCTGCATAAATGATATCATATTTTTATTATGCTTCTTATATCCCTTATAATCTAAGAACAACACCACTGGGCAAGACTTTGGCATAGCCTGTTCCTTAACCATCAAATCGTCCTGTTTTGCGCTCATCTTCCAATGAATATTTTGAAGTCTATCTCCAGCCTTAAACTCTCTTACCTGGAATAACTCACTATTATCATGCCCAGCTCTTTCATCTTCATAAATGTCCGATTCACCATAAAAATTCTTTGTCGCCTCTGTAAGTGTTACTGGCACATCTATAAACTTAGGCATAATCTGAATCACCTTTGTCTTAGCCACCTTAACCCTACCATAAAAAAGTCCTGTAAAATCATATACTCTAAGACTCTTTAGGATAATCTCATAATTACCTGCATTATTAAGTATAACACTACTTTCAAATGTGTGAGTTCCCTTGGTTACCACTGGCAATCTCATAACACATTTCCTTTTGGCCTTTGTCAGTGTATCCTCTACTATAAGTACCGCCTTTATTCGTGTTAACGGTATCGCACTATTATTTGTAATTATAAGCTTAATAGTATTTGGCTTTCCTATTTCAGATATACCGATAGGCACCTGTATTTTTCCCTTTATAGTACATTTTCTATAAATTATTACAAAAAATGACAACACAAACAACACTGCCGTCATATACGCCAATGTCATAAAGCCTACGCTCTCATATATCCAACCCATATATATTAAATATAAAATTATCCCAAATAAAAACCCAAAATTAGACACTATACTCTACCTTCTGCATATACGACGCAGGCTGCTTAACCTGCGATAAAATCTCCTCTAAAACCGCTCTCTCTGATACTCTAGCAACTCTCGCCTTTGTATTAAGCACTATTCTATGCTTTGCAACGTCTAAGAAAATATCAACTACATCCTCTGGAAGCACATAATTTCTACCCTTAAGATACGCCCAGGCCTTCGCCATCTTTGCACAAGCAATAGAGCCTCTAGGACTTAAACCTAATTCAATATATGAATGCTCTCTTGTAGCAACTGATAACATGGCAATATATGCATAAAGCTTATCACTTACATGAACTGCCTCTACCTCTTCTTTAATCTTCATAAGCTGTTCCTTGCTAAGAACAGGATTTACATTAGTAGTACTAGAAACACTCTTTCCTTTAAGGATCTCTACTTCATCCTTTAAATTTGGATATCCCATACTTACGCATATCATAAATCTATCTATCTGCGCCTCAGGAAGAAGCTGTGTACCTGCACTTCCCTTTGGATTCTGTGTCGCCATAACTACAAATGGATTTGGCACATCCCTTGTCTCGCCTTCGATAGTAACCTTCTGTTCTTCCATAACCTCTAATAAAGCTGACTGGGTCTTTGGCGAAGTTCTGTTTATCTCATCTGCCAAAAATAAATTACACATAATTGCACCAGGATAATATACGAATTTACCTGTTTCCTTCTGATACATATTAAAGCCTAAAATATCAGCTGGCATAACATCTGGTGTAAACTGCATTCTTCTATCAACCAATGATAACGCCTTAGAAAACGCAATAGCAAGAGTAGTTTTACCTACACCTGGCACGTCCTCTATAAGTATATGTCCGCCAGCCAATATAGCCGCAAACACTTTACTTATACAGTCATCCTTACCTGTTATGGCTTTTTTCACTTCACTTAATACCTTATCAACATTCACATTATTCCCCATATGTCTTCTCCTTTATAAAAAGGCTGAAAAGCTTTCACCTTT
>JAFOCU010000497.1 GCA_017381055.1 Lachnospiraceae bacterium | reverse complement strand
GGAAAACCAATTCTTTGTAGATTCGGAGCATCTCTCCCCCGAAGCACTTGCGAAAAAGCACCGCATTGAAAACGATCCCACGAGCCGTAAGAACCACATGGAATATCTGCCATATCAAGTTTTTTTACATTAATTTCCTTAACTTTTTCCTCAGACATTTTTTCATAAATATACGTACGAACAATAACCGCCTGAGCCTTAAGCGCCTCCTCCTTCTCACCAATATCCATCTGTTTTACCAAAGCACACGCCACAAAATCCTCTAACGAAATCCTGCTCTTCTTATCAATCACATAATACTCACTATCCGTAGTCCTATAAACCTTCCCCTTAAACTCCCCCGTAAACATAAGCGTCACAAGCCACGGAAAACAAATCACCCCCATAACAATCAGCATATATTTAACCAAAGCTCTCACGCCAGTCTTTCTAAACCCTATCTTTCCATACCCTCGCCTCACCAAATTCACACCCCCTACACATATTCGATATAGGGTATTTATGCAGATTGTGGTTTAAATTCCTTTCATAATTTTTATTTATCATATTTTCTAATTTTATACTGTAAGTTTCACGGTAGCGTAGAATATTTAGATTTTCTTAATACTTTGTTCTATATCTAGTGATTTCTCAACACGATGTTGAGAAAAGGCGAATAGCACCACGGACGGTGCGACAAATCGTAGTTGCTTTGCAACTGCGATTAATTATGAGCCGGTCACGTGAATAATAAAAAACATATATCAAAGTATTTAGAAAATCAAATGTTCGTAGCATGTGAAACTACAGTATAAAATTCAGAAAATATGATATTCAAATATATCTGAAATTAAACCACTTAGAACACAAAAACCCCCTACACAAATATATGTGTAGGGGGTGTGAATTTATACAATTTAGTTTAATCATAGTTACTTCGTAACTGTGATTTAATCCATATCTACAGTAACTTTTTCGAGATGCCAAATATCTTTTACATACTCTTCAATAGTTCTATCAGATGAGAACTTGCCTACATTAGCCACGTTAAGAATTGCACTCTTAGCCCAACCCTTCTCGTCTCTGTAAGCTGCTTCTACGCGCTTCTGAGCGTCTGCATATGATCTGAAGTCCTTAAGAATGAAGTAAGTATCTGCTCTTCCAGACTTATTTGTAGTCAATGCATCATAGAGATCTCTAAATCTTTCTGTATCATCTGGAGCATATGTGCCATTGATAAGCTGCATAAGCACCTTTCTAACATCCATATCATTGTTGAAGATTTCCATTGGATCATAACCACCATGCTGCTCGAAATTAATTACTTCGTCAGAAGATAATCCGAAGATAAATGCATGATCATTACCAACCTCTTCTACGATTTCTACGTTAGCACCATCCATTGTTCCAAGTGTAAGAGCACCATTAAGCATGAACTTCATGTTACCTGTGCCTGAAGCTTCCTTAGATGCTGTTGAAATCTGCTCTGATACATCTGCTGCTGCGAAAATCCACTCAGCATTAGATACTCTATAGTTCTCAATGAATACAACCTTAAGTTTTCCATTGATAGACTTATCATTGTTAATAACATCAGCTACGCTGTTGATAAGCTTAATTGTAAGCTTAGCTCTACGATATCCAGCTGCTGCCTTTGCACCGAAGATAAATGTTCTTGGGTAGAAGTCCATAGTTGGATTCTC
>JAFOCU010000064.1 GCA_017381055.1 Lachnospiraceae bacterium | reverse complement strand
TATACTTCACATTAGATTAATAGTGTTTGGTCAGACGTCTGACCTTTTAGTTCCTCAGTCCGACGTCTGACCGAAAGTGAGGTAAGTATGGAAATATTATTATTCAATCTTAGTAAGAGAAAAAATTCTACTAAACGTCCTGTAGATACCGATGGCGTAGCTAAAAGCGTTACTCTAAAAGGAGAATGTAGCTATCTTAATCCATCATTCTTCTTAGGCGATGTTACAGGATATACTTATCTTAAAGCTTGGGGCAATTACTACTTCATTGATAGAGTAGCATATGATATTAATGGAGCACAATATATCAATTGTTCTATTGATGTATTAGCTACTTGGAAAGAACAGATAATGGCTACATCAGCTTTTGTACGATATAGTTCTTCTAAATATTCAAATAAAATTATTGATAATAGAATAGGTAGAATAACAGATACAACAGTGCATGGAGCAGAATATGACTCAATATTTGACTCTGAGAACGTAGACAATGAATTTGTATTCTTTATTACTATAGGCGGAGAATATTCTCAAACAGCTTATGATGGTGGATATAATTATTATGTATTTACCGAAACAGGTTGGAATGACTTCTGTGCTTTATTATGTAATAGTACTTGGGAAGTTGATATAAAGAAGTTCTTTGCAAGTGTAGATAGTGGTTTGATATCATGTAGAAGAATGCCTATTAAGCAATCAGAATTACCTATCGAACAAGTATCTAGTATTAGAATAGGTAGAGTAGATATACCTTATCCAGCATATAAACTTTCAAAAAGATATATACAACGTGATATTGAAATGGAGATTGAAAATTATCAGACAGACTTTGACCAATGGTCTCCTTATACACGATTAAAGATGTATATACCATTTATAGGTACAGTAGATTTGCCAACAGACCAATTTAAGGATAAAAAAATTATAACACGTTATGTTGTTGATTTGGTAACTGGTCAAATGGACGTACATATATGTCATTATAATTCTAGAAATATTGTCTTAGCATTATCAACTGAAGTAGGTGGGTCATTGCCAACATCAGTAAACAATGTGAATTTATTAAAAGTAGGTCTACATGGAGCTTCAGCTGTATCTGCATTAGCAAACAAAAATGTAGTTGGGGCAATAGAACAAGCTGTAGAAAGTATAAGTGCAGGATTAACAGATAACATAGGTAATAAAGGTACTTTCGGTGGTGGTAGGTCTGAATTACTAGAAACTAGGTTCATATTATTTACATGGAATTGGACAGCTGTAAGCAACATGCCTAACCAAAGTTATCTTGAATTATATGGAAAACCTTGTTATCAAGTTATACCGTTAAGTGACTTAACAGGATATGTGGAGACAATGGGTTTTGCTATTGATATATCTGCAATATCAGAAGTCAAAGATATGATTAATCAAGCGATGGATAAGGGAGTTTATTTAGAATAGTCCGACGTCGGACGGAAAGGAGCATATATGGCTAATAACAAAGCACCTAAGAAAGGGAAAATGCTAGAAGCTATGTAT
>JAFOCU010000496.1 GCA_017381055.1 Lachnospiraceae bacterium | reverse complement strand
GACTTTCCAGCCTCATATTCTGAGCTGATAATATTGCCCTTTGCAACCTTATCATTATTTTCTTCTTTAGCTGATACGTTAAAGCCTAATGCTTTAAGTTCCTTATCCATAGTTTCAAAGTTCTTACCTACAAGTGCTGGTACCTGTACAAGTGCATCATCCTTACCTGAACTTACATATAAATCAATATGTGCTCCATAAGCAAGCTGTGTAGGTGAAGATGGATTTGTCTTAATACAATCTTCTTCCTCTATATCTTCACTAATTTCATAGATAACGTTTACATTCAAACCATATGTTTCATTTGTAAGCATCTCTAAGGCTTCTTCTCTTGTCATACCCTCTACTGAAGGAATATCAAACTTCTTTGCACCATTACTTATAACAACGATAATCTTTGTATGCTTATCAACTATTTCGCCTTCTTCATGACTCTGGCTAATAACTGTTCCCTGTGGTACAGTATTGCTGTATTCATACTCTCTTCCGATTCCTAAATCTGCATCATTTAATATCTTCTGAGCTTCACTATCTGTATAGTTAGTTACATCAGGAACAATTGTCTGCTTAGAGCTAAGACCTGACTGCGACTGTGTTGCTTTACCATCATATGGATCCTTATCCTTATTATTGCAACCCTTGGAAACGTTTGTAATTATAAGAACAAATACAATAAGTGCAACAACACTAGCTACAATAGCACCAATTGTTAATATCTTATCGAATTTTGGATTTACAGCATCAATGTCTCCATCTAATTCATCAAGTTCATCGCTGTCTTCCTCATCTAAATCGTCTAAATCATCAATATCATTTGAGCCATTCATGCCATTTAACGCAGCTGCATTAGCACCTCTTCTTATATTTTCAACTTCTTCATCAGTCATCATAATTGTAGCTCCGTTTGTTGCCACTGGCGCTAAAACTACAAAATCCTCATCTGGTGTAATCAAAGACTTCTTTAAATCAGCAATAAGCTCTGCAACCTTTAAATATCTTCTCTCTGACTTCTTCTGAGTACATTTTTCAATTATCTTCTCTACACTTATTGGAAGATCTGGCACCTCAAGCTTTGGAGATGGTATTTCCTCATTAATATGCTGTAATGCTATAGTAACTGTTGAATCTCCCTCAAAAGGAACCTTTCCTGTAAGCATTTCATATAAAGATATACCTAATGAATATATATCACTCTTCTCATCAATATATCCACCTCTAGCCTGTTCTGGTGAAATATAATGTACTGATCCCATTGCATTAGAGTTGATTGTATTCGCAGACGCAGCTCTAGCAATACCAAAATCTGTAACCTTAACCTTACCCTCTCTAGAGATAATAACGTTCTGTGGCTTAATATCTCTATGAATAATATGGTTATTATGAGCAGCTTCAATTCCCTGTGCAATCTGAATAGCTATACTTACAGCCTCTTTTACAGGTAACTTGCCCTTTTTCTCAATATATTTCTTTAAAGTAATACCTTCTACAAGCTCCATTACTATAAAGTAAATTCCATTTTCATCGCCTACATCAAATACATTAACAATATTTGGATGTGCAAGGCCTGCTGCAGACTGTGCTTCTACCTTAAATTTAGATACAAAGCTCTTATCCTCGCTAAATTCATCCTTTAATACCTTAACTGCTACATATCTGTTAAGCTTATGGTCCAATGCCTTATATACATCTGACATTCCACCAGAGCCAACCTTATCTATAATCTCGTATCTATCAGCGATAAACATATTTTTTCTTATCATCATAATAATTACTCTTCCTTTCAATAATTCCTATACTCGTGCAAGAACTACGGCAATATTATCTAATCCACCGTTTTCATTTGCAGCGTCAATTAATTTATGAACAGTATCCTCAAGAGTCTTTCCTGAACACTCCTCTATAATATTGTTAATCTGACTATCTTCAACCATATTACTAAGTCCGTCTGAACAAAGAAGTATCTGTGTATTCTCTGCGATATCCACCTCAAAGAAATCTGCAACAATCTTTGTATCAACACCAATAGCTCTCGTAATAACATTTTTTCTAGAATGTGTTCGCGCACTCTCCTTGTCTAGCTCACCTAAGCTAACCATTTCTTGAACAAGTGAGTGGTCTCTTGTTATCTGCCTTATATCATTATCATTGATAAGGTAGAGTCTTGAATCTCCTACATTCGCCACATAAAGAATACCTTTTTCCAATGTAGCCACAACTAATGTAGTTCCCATTCCCTTAAACTTTTCATCACTAGTTGCCATATCTAACACCTTAGCATTAGCTGCTGATATAGCCTCCTCGATGATTGTTATCTTATCTGTACTTTCATTTTGTTTTATGGATTCTAACACTGCGCTCACTGCTTGCTCTGAAGCAACTTCTCCAGCCTTATGTCCTCCCATACCGTCAGCGACGATTAATATATTCGGGAGATTTCCAACATTCTGCTCAGAAACATACGCATAATCTTGATTCGTGTTTCGTCGAACGCCCATGTTAGTTAATGCAAATGCTTTCACGCTTCCCCCTCCTTTGTCTTTTTTGTTTTGTCATTATAACTTTTCCTTAACTGTCCGCATGCGCCGTTTATATCACGACCCATTTCCCTTCTAATAGTAACATTTATTCCATATTTTTCAAGTTTATTTTTGAACTTTTCTATAGCAAGTTTATCTGATTGTTTGAAATCTCGTTCTTTTATCGGATTAACCGGTATAAGATTTGCGTGACAATTAATGCCTTTTAGCAATTCCCCCAAACGTATAGCTTCATCCTCTGTATCATTAACTCCTGAAACCAAGGAATATTCAAAAGTCAACCTTCTGCCTGTCTTGTCAAAATAATATCTACAAGCTTTAAGTATTTCTTCAATCTTATATGCTTTAGCAACAGGCATAAGCTCCTTCCTCGTCTCATCATCAGATGCATGCAAGGAGATGGCCAATGTTATCTGTACCTGTCGGTCTGCCAATTCATATATCTTTGGTACAAGACCACATGTTGACAATGTAATATTTCTCTGACTAATATTAAGACCATTATTGTCAGATATTAAATCTAAAAAATTCATTACATTATCATAATTATCAAGCGGCTCGCCACTTCCCATAAGTACAATATTGGATACTCTTTCTCCAATATCACGTTGAATACTATATATTTCATCAAGCATCTCTGATGGTAATAGATTTCTCTCCAAACCATCAAGGGTTGATGCGCAGAACTTACAACCCATACGACAGCCTACCTGTGTTGAAATACACACTGAATTACCATGATGATATCTCATCAACACACTTTCTATAATATTGCCATCCTGTAGCTCAAATAAATATTTTTTGGTACCATCAAGCTTTGATGTTAATATTTCAACAGGTTTTAACGCTGTTAAAAAGCATTTTTCCTTGAGCTTTTCTCTAAGAGCTATGGATAAATTACTCATCTCATCAAAGGATGCTGCAAGTTTAACATGAAGCCATTCATATATCTGCTTTGCTCTGAACGATTTCTCGCCTAAATCTTGCACTACTTTATTCAATTCTTCAAAGCTTAATGACTTTATGTCTATCTTCCCGTCCATATTAGTACCTCTCAAAACGACTTATAAAGAAGCCGTCTGTGCCATCAATACCTGGTAACATCTGTATATATCCATCTTTTGCTGTATTAGCGCAAAAGCCCTCTGGAACATATGTAGATATATCTACAAGCTTTAATGGATAATTTTCTTCAATAAACCTTACATTATCTATATTTTCTTCTTTGTTAAGAGTACAAGTACTATATATTAAAGTTCCTCCCACCTTAACATACTGCCATGCATTCTTAAGAATATCTCTCTGAAGTTTAACTAAATCTTTTTGAGCCTCTTTGGTAATATTATACTTAATGTCGCTCTTCTTTCCTATTATTCCTAATCCTGAACATGGTAAATCAGCAACAACAATGTCTGCCTTTTCTACGTATTCTTCATCTAAAATAGTCGCATCAAAAACCTGAGCTTCTATGCCTTCGGCTTCCGTTCTTGCAATATTTTCTTCTATAAGCTCTATCTTATAATCACTTATATCTCTCGCAATCACCTTGCCATTGCCATTCATTAATTCTAATAAATGAAGTGCCTTTCCTCCTGGTGCTGCACACAAATCCATACATAAATCGCCTTGTTTTGGATTTGCAATAACTGCAACAAGCATTGAACTTAGATCCTGAACACTTATAAGTCCCTCTGTGAAAGCTTCTGTATTTTCAAGATAATCTACATTCTCAAGATAAAGACATTTTTCATATACTTGTGATTTAGATACCTTAATGCCATCTTCTTCTAACTTTTTAATAATATTTTCAAGGGTATCTTTACTTGTATTTGCTCTTACACATATACTTTCTTTATGATTTGACAATGATTTAATCATAATCGATGTCTCTTCCGCTCCGTACTGAACAATAAGCTGCTCTACAATCCAAACCGGAATCGAATACACCACATGTAAATATTCCACTAAATTTTCTGATGCATTAGGAAGCTTAATATTTTCCTTATTTCTAATAACAGCTCTAAGCACTCCATTTACAAAGCCTTTTAACTGTCCAAAACTTCTCTTAATAGCAAGCTTAACAGCTTCATTACATGTTGCTGATACTGGTACTGAATCCATAAACATAATCTGGTACACAGACATTCTCAGCAAATTTCTAATAAGCGGCTTCATCTTTTTTACTTTAATATTAGAAAATTTATCTATAATATAATCAATCAATATTCTGTTTTCTATAGTACCCTCTGTAATTCTTGTCATAAAAGCTCTGTCTCTCTTATCAAGATACTGATACTTTCTCAAAGTTTGTCTAAGCACTATATGGCTGTATGCACCCTTTTCGCAAATCTCACAGAGCATATCAAGAACTATTTCTCGTGTATTAACAGTTCCCGCTCCCGCATTTGTATTAATCACGTCTTTTTCCTCCAAAGAGAATTATAAGTCGAAGTAACTGTAAAATAGCTGTAGCTGCACTCGCAACATATGTTAACGCAGCTGCTCCTAATACCTTTTTCGCGCCATTAACTTCATCGCCATAGAGAATTCCATTTCCTTCAAG
>JAFOCU010000495.1 GCA_017381055.1 Lachnospiraceae bacterium | reverse complement strand
GTACTTTTATTTGAGAAAGGTCAGGAAAGAAGTGACGATACCATGACTCACCGCCCTCAGGCTTAGCTCTACCGTATGCGTGAGTACAGGTTTCTCTTAATATCTTTTTATACTCACCTAAACAACATGAACCTATTGTTAGTTTATCGTGACCCTGAGAAAACATTATCTGTAAAGCTTCCTTTACTACTAAAACGTCATTAATAATGTATTCTTTTTCTTTGTCAGTTATCTCACAACCTGGAAATCTAAATCCCTCATATTCCATATCTAATTTTTGATGTTTTGTTTGGAATGCTTTACCTATAGCCTTTACTGAAAATGGTAGTAGTTTTAAACTGTCTTGCAATTCTACTGTTACTCTACCTATTTTAAATACTAAAGAATACCATACACCTCTGTCTGATATAGATAGTATGTACTCACGTGAGTGTAGTTCTTTTTCTTTCGCCCATTTTCCTTCATAGGGGTTGTCCTCATCTTCTAATATAAAGTTTTGTTTAAAGTGTAGTTTTTCTTTAAGATAGTACAACCAAAAACATCCGTCAAAACCTAGGTTGTGGTAGTATATTCTTATCGTACCGTGTTGTTTCTTACACCACTCATATGTTTCATCTATACTGTGGTGAACTAGTACCTCATCACTTTCCATATCTGCGATAGCAGATGCCCAGACTTGAGTGTTTGTTTGTCCCTCATAAACTGTAGTTTCAAAGTCACCTACATATTTATGTATTCTTTTTTGTTTACTCATACTTATTCCTCACTATTATAAATAAGGACTAGTCTAATTTTGACTAGCCCTAAAATTAATGTTATTGCAATAATACTAATACTTTAAATGTTACGTTCAGTACTCGAACTGTTCTGCTATACTAGTAAGAACATCTGTATCATTCATTACTAATATTTTTAATAGTTTATCCTTAGAGTTGTACACAGCCCCTTGATCTTTTGACTCGAATATTATCACCTCTATTTCCCTTGCTATTTCACTTATATGGTCACCTAGGTATTGGTCGAATTTAAACAATGCCATATCTACATTATCATCAGGATAGTAATTTTCAATGTCATTATAAGTGTTTTGCAAAGCATATTTTGCAGTCATTCTTATATCAGGTATATTGTGCCTTTTACCATTAGAATATACTGTTTTATCTTCAGGTAATCTATCAAGCATTTGCATGACTTTGTTATAATAAAAGTCTTCTATACCGTGACCACTTGCATGATATACCTCCATCTCACTTACAAGTTTTTGTACTTCAGGTGATACTTTATCGAGGTTTAGCTTTGCGTTACTAGGGCTATCAGGATTTTTCATTCCTTCTACAACCGCATCGGGGAATATAACTTCCTCACCAAAAGACTCTAGTGTAATATCTGAGTCGTCACCTAACTGAAAATTGTTATCAATGTATACATCTTGGATAACGTCATTCATAGTGAAGTTGTTAATGTTTTCTTTTAACATTTTCTTTTCACTTTCAGTCAACGCATCGTAGTCAGTAAACATTTCAGTAGGATTGTAATTACCTAACTTCTGTTTGTAGATTATTCTCTTTACATTCTCAGTTATCTCAGGTGTTTTTGGTTTTGGTTGTGTAGTCTTTTTCTTTAGTGGTTTTCTTTTTGGTTTCGGTTTCTTTATATCAGAACTTTTTACCAAAATAACGTTACCACCATATAGCTCTACAGGTGTACTTACGTTTGCACGTATATCTGCTGGCTTTATGCTTTTTAACTTCTCAATATAACTACGTGTTACACGTTTTGGTAACACGTCAGGTACACTTGTTTTTACG
>JAFOCU010000494.1 GCA_017381055.1 Lachnospiraceae bacterium | reverse complement strand
TATCCCCGCCGAAAAATTTTTTCATATAGTAATTTCTAATTGAGGACTTTCATATATGAAAAAAAATGCATCGGCATATAATATATATGCCGATGCAAATAAAAATAATAATATTCTATAGATATAAATCGAAAATGATTATAAAACCTACACTCTCTTGCACAGACATATACGACTAATTCGTCTACAACTGTGCACACAAAAAATCACAGTTGCAAACTATGCGTTTGCGACACCTTTATTTCTTGTTGTTGAATGTGTTGTCATAATCATCTCAATCACTCCTTTTCAAATAATCTTTCTACAGACTACTACCTGTTTTATAAATTGTCAACCACTTTTTGTAAATTTTTGACAATTTTATCTAATGTGCCTTCAATTGCACTTTTTCCTTTAAACATATTTTCATAGTATTCCTCTATGTTTTTCTCGAAATCTTCTGGCAATAGCTTGCACTCTTTAGCACATATACTCACCATTCTCTTTTCTCCTGGATGAGTCATCTCATTAATAGCAAAAATAATATCAAAATATGATTCAAAAAATCCTGCGCTTCTATGTATCACACTTATTTTATCTTCTCTACCTGCTGCCTTTAAAACCTGCCCCTTATATGCTGGCAACCCCTTATATAAAAGCTTCAAGTTTCTTTCGATGATATTCCTTCTAAGTTCTATTGGATAAGATACATCAAATCTTTTTTTGGCTTTGCTCAATCTATTATTCTCATCATATATCACTTTGCAAGTACGAAGGTTATGCCACATACATGTTGTGTACCCATTTCTCTCCTGACATTTCTCAACAACCGATGCTACATCTTCTACAAAATCATCTAAATTTCTATATAGAATATCTATATCGATTCCATTTTTTAATACACAGTTATCCTCGTACTCCCAAAAATGATTTCCAAGCTCCATCACATCACAATACTTTGATAAAATCTCTTTTCTTACTTCAATGTCCACATCATCTGTACAATAAAGATATACATCATAATCAGACTTCTCATCAAAATTTTTGCCTGCTCTAGAACCTCCCAACGCAATAGCTTCAACCTGTGGTAATTCACTTAATTCTTCAAATAACTTCTCAACCATATACACCCTCCATATAACTATCTAGTATCACTTTTTTCACATTAATCTTGTGAAATAATTTTTTTAACTTTATGTTACACATATAATTCAGCGCTTTATTATAGTAATAATAATAATAATAAGCCTTTTATGATTGATTGTCCACACACTATAATGCCTAAAAATAACACTATCTTGCTTTTTTACTTTCCTTATTAATTACCCCATAAAAATTCTACGTTTCCATTATCGAATTGCTTTTGTTTTGAATATTCCGATGACGTACCATCATTATACTGTGTATCTATTATACAATTGCTATTTAACAAACCTTCTATATTCTGTATTTCTATTTTACAGTTGCTACTAGAAATATACCAATCATTAGAATTCAAAAATTTCAATTCAACAATTACTTCTTCTTTGACATGCTCTATATATGTCTCACCTGAAGTTTCTATTTCCACATCTGTTGCATCTATAACATGAGATAATATTGTTATAACAAAGCTATAGCAGCCATATTCGCCACCCTTAACAGCATATTGTGTTCCTTCTTTACTTATTGCTTCATTCTTACCTTTTGGATTAATACACTCTATTTTATAATCATCTGCTTCCAGTTGCTTTCCTTTGTAATATATTGATAAGTCAAGATTTATATGATTACCCGAATAAAGCTTACCATATATCATTGGATATGTTTTACATAAAACAACGCCTAATAAAACTACAAGCGTCATCGTCACAATTATTAGTATATTTCTTCGTTTTGTAAAAGTTTTCCTCATATTATCTACTCCCTATTAGTACCACTTTACTTTTATTTTCTCTTTCATAAATTTAGTAAAAAAATTGGTTCAACACCTTGACTACCTAGCCTGCCTTTCTTTTATTAAGTAGGCTTGCTAATCTTGATGCTATACCTACCCAGCTTACTTTTCTTCTATTAAGTAGGCTTACTAATCTTGATACTTCACCCACTCAATCTACTTTTCTTTTTATTAGTAGGCCTTTCAATTATGTGACTGCGCCCACCTAACTTACTTTTCCTTTATTTAGTAGGTTATAATTTCTTTTCTTTATACCCACTTAATCTTCATATTTCTTGTTTAGTAGGTACTACTAACTTAGCACCACACCTACTGATTACCTTTTTTATTATTTTAGTAGGCATAACTTACATTTTTTCATACCTACCTATTACTTTTATTAATATTTCGGTAGGAAATCCCAGCTTATTTCTATACCTACTTATCTTGCTTTTTCTATTTAATAGAATATTTTCTTATAAACTACTAGTAGCAATAACATTATTAATAATAAGCAACACCTTGCCTCTCATCCATAACTCAAGATACTCTTTCACTATAAACAAGAAACAAGGTGCCTACCTTAAATCAAACTTATCCTACAATTATTACAATTAACCAAGAACAAGCTATTAACTTTTTCTACAAATTAGTGGTGGAATAATCTAATTCCTGTAAATGCCATTACCATATTGTACTTATCAGCACACTCGATAACAAGATCATCTCTTACAGATCCACCTGGCTGAGCAATATACTTAACACCGCTCTTCTTAGCTCTCTCAATATTATCTGAGAATGGGAAGAATGCGTCTGAACCACAGATTACATCCTGGTTATTTGCAAGCCATGCCTTCTTCTCTTCTGCTGTAAATACAGCTGGCTTAACCTTGAAGATTCTCTCCCAAGCGCCATCTTCTAAGATATCCATGCATTCATCACCCATGTATACATCGATAGCGTTATCTCTATCTGCACGACCAAGGCCGTCT
>JAFOCU010000493.1 GCA_017381055.1 Lachnospiraceae bacterium | reverse complement strand
GAAGTATTATGAGCCACCATTGATGCAGGTTATACCATCAGCTTGTAATGCTTGCCCAGAGAATGAGTATGAGATAACAGATTCTTGTATGGGATGTCTTGCGCACCCATGTCATAGTGTGTGCCCAGTTGGGGCTATATCTATGGTTAAGGGTAAGTCTGTTATAGATAAGGATAAATGTATTAAGTGTGGAAAATGTAGAGCTGTATGTCCATATGACGCAATATGTCACAAGGAGCGTCCTTGTAAGGCGGCGTGTGGAGTAAATGCTATTAAGTCAGATAGAGTAGGAAGAGCGGTTATAGATAATGATATGTGTGTATCATGTGGTCAGTGTATGGTTAGCTGTCCATTTGGAGCTATCGCAGATAAGTCACAGATATTCCAGCTTATTAGAGCTATGCAGTCAGGCACGAAGATTATAGCTCAGGTAGCGCCAGCTTTTGTAGGTCAGTTTGGACCAAAGGTTACACCAGAGATGTTTAAGACAGCGCTTAAGGAGTTAGGCTTTGCAGATGTTTACGAGACAGCTATTGGTGCTGATATGGGATGTATAGCAGAGGCAGAGCATTATGTAAAGGAAGTGGCTAGTGGAAATCAGTCATTTGCTCTTACATCTTGTTGTCCATCTTGGTCGGTAATGGCGAAGAATTTATTCCCAGAGACAATTGATAAGATAAGTAATGCGCTTACACCGATGGTGGCTACAGCGAGAGTTATAAAGGAAGAGCATCCAGATGCGTCTGTTGTATTTATTGGACCATGTGCATCTAAGAAGCTTGAAGCTAGTAGAAGAACAGTTCGTTCAGATGTAGACTTTGTTATTACATTTGAGGAACTTACAGGTATGTTTGAGGCGAAGGGAATCCTTCTAGAAGAGATAAAGGCTATGGATGAGATGCAGGATGCAACAGCAGCGGGTAGAGGATATGGTGTTGCAGGTGGTGTAGCTAGTGCGATTAAGGATTGTATAGAGAAGTATTATCCAGGAACAGAGGTTAAGATAGAACATGCAGAGAGTCTTGCAGAGTGTAAGAAGGTACTTCTTAAGGCAAAGGCAGGAAAGATGAATGGATGTCTTATCGAAGGAATGGCATGCCCAGGTGGCTGTATAGCCGGAGCAGGAACAAATATAGCGATTACACAGGCTGTTAAGGAAGTTGATAAGTTTAAGGCGGCGGCAAAGGAGAAGCTTCCTGAAGAATAAAAACTTGTATATAATATGATGTATGCATATAGGAGAAGCTTTTGGTAAAACCAGAAGCTTCTTGTTATAAAAATGAATTATTGTATATAAAGCTTTAGAAATAAACTGTTTGAAAAGCTAGTAGACAAGAAGCAAATAAACCATAAAAGAATTAGAGAGAAGAAATATGAACTTACTTACTATAAAAGAATTTTCAAAAGCAATTACAGATAAGGTGTTATTTAAAGGTGCTGATTTTTCCTTAAATGAAGGAGAAAAAATAGGCGTTATTGGTGTAAATGGTACTGGAAAGTCCACCTTATT
Source organism: Lachnospiraceae bacterium (assembly GCA_017381055.1). GTDB lineage: Bacteria > Bacillota > Clostridia > Lachnospirales > Lachnospiraceae > SVEL01. The sequence continues at coordinate 459 of JAFOCU010000493.1, read as the reverse complement.
AAAGATAATAGCAGGGGAAATGGAGACCGATGAGGGAGAGGTTATCAAGGCTAATAGAGTTAAGATAAAATATTTGCCTCAGAATCCAGAATTTCCTGAAGGAATAACTATCTACGATTATGTTATTTCCTTGAACAAGAATGAGCATAATCAATGGAATGTAGAAGGTGAAGCTAAGAATATATTAAATATATTAGGCTTTACGGACTATGAATTGGCTGTAGATAATTTGTCGGGTTGACAGAAAAAGAGAGTGGCGCTAGCGGCTACTCTTTTAAGCGACTGCGATATACTTATATTAGATGAGCCTACAAACCATCTTGATAGTTATATGTCAGCGTGGTTAGAAGATTATCTTAAGAAGTTAAAGGCTTCTCTTATAATGGTTACACATGATAGATATTTCTTGGACAGGGTATGTAATGGTATCGTAGAGATTGACGATGGTAAAATATATAG
>JAFOCU010000492.1 GCA_017381055.1 Lachnospiraceae bacterium | reverse complement strand
ATTTCTATATTGATATCATGGCGGATACCGATTTGAAGACATATAGCGGAACTGTATATTATTATGGTAAACCTCAAAGTAGGATCCAGGGCACGATATCAGATTTGAAGATGGAGGGAGAATCTCAGATGCAGTAAATTCGTATTTATCTAACAGTCTTGACGTAGTGCAGGTTAATATGAAAGTTTACACAACCAAACACATATTATCTACTATTGGAGTTACACTCTTAAGTGTTCCATTTGGCTTTCTATTTGGATGGCAGTTCGGGGTGCTGATTGCTTGTGCTTTCATCTGTTATTCCTTGGCGGTCTTCTTCAAGAATCCGACACACCCAGTCCTAATGTTCGGCTATCCAGATTGGATGGACACTAAAACCGTGTGGAAAATTATCGGATGCAATTCTCTTATAATTATCGGCATTTCCATAGGATGCACAACTTTGTCTGATGTATCTAATATAGTAGCCAAAGTCATAATAATTTCCGTCGGTTGTATTCTTTGCCTCATAAGCGGCTATCTGACTCGAAAGATCTGGATCAAAAATATGCATAAATAGATACATCATCCTTCATACCTTAAGAAAGATTCTCATTTATCTACGAGATATGAGCCTGGCATTTGCCGGGCTTTTTCTGTAATTATAGACTAACTTCGCTGATTTAGTTAACATAATAAAACCGGAGATGTGACTTACTGTAAACTTTAACTTTACAGTAACTATAGTCAAATCGAGCACTGGGATATCTGGGTTGCACCCTTTGTGCGAACGCTTACCTCCCCTTCCTGAAAATTGTGTTATACAATCTTTATTATGTTAACTATACGGTTTTGAAATGTTAACTTGCGTCAGTTTAAGTGGCTGATAATTTGTTATTTAATCAAATCTGCAAGCGTTGCTGGCTTTTTCCATTTTTGTGGCATTTGCAGCGAAGATGTAGACTCGATTTGAGTCATCGCTTTTTCAGTCATCTTAGGGGTTATACCAATATACTTCATTGTCGTTGAAACGCTTTTATGGCCGAGAAATTTACTTACGCTGAATACATTGACTCCATCATCAATTAAATGAGTAGCCATGCTGTGTCTGAATTGATGAGTATGTATATGCTCAGGAAGTTCAGGGTATTTCTTTCTAGCTATAGATAAGTATACATTAATCTGTTTATTTACGCTACGAGTTGAGCATTTCTTATTCTTGCCTTTGCATCTAGAAAAGAACAGATAGTTATTTGGATTAGGATTTTCACCGTGAATCTTTTGTATATAAGACTTAAGATGCTTTCTAACAGGTTTTATCAACGTAAGCCTTCGAAACCTATTGCCTTTACCCAAGACATTTATATATGGCGTAGGTTCTCCTAAAAATATGTCTGAGATCTTCAAAGATAAGATTTCAGATATTCTTGTAGCTGTAGAATATAGTAATGTCAGCATTGTGGTATACTTTAAGCCAGTCTCTGTATCTGCGTCTGGAGTCGCAATTAAATGTTTGATTGCTTCTTTGCTTAATGGTCCTACAATGTTGTCATGAACAGTTACTTTGAATCTTGCCACATAACTTGCCTCCATATAGATTGCTCTATAATGAGGATCTCGGGCAACGAATTTCAAGAAAGCTATAATTTGACTCATTCTTAGATTACATGTCTGCGGTGATAAGTCCTTTTCATATCTTAGCCAGCACATGTACTCAGTCAGATTATCATAGGTAAAGTATTCTAATCCGAAAGATGATGGCTTAACTTTTTTGACATTTTCTGCATAATCTAAAAACATTGTCATAGATTGTTTATATCCTATTGAAGTATAGTCACTTCTCCTTTCGTATGAGTTTGCCATAAACTTCATGAATTCATTGGCAAACTTATATGCATTATCTCTTTTCTTCATCGGATGCCAGGTAAAAGTTCAGATATAAAGTCACCTTCAGCCTCTTCAAGCAGATCAGTAAATTGAGGCACCAGGTGGAAATAATATAAGGTAGCATCAGGACTCCCATGACCCATACTCTTGGATAATGCTAGCAGTTTCATATCAAAGTCAAAGCCATCATGCTTCCAAGATATAATGTTCTGAACGGCATAATTGTGTCTGAATGAGTATGTTACAACATTCTTGTTTGTTGTCTTCTTATTATACTTATACCAGCATCGATTAAAAGTGGTATGGAGATAGTATGATGACCTATAGTTTCCTTCATCATTGGGGAAGAAGACTGTTCTTCCAGGCATCTCTTTTGACATCAACTCATCGTATTGTCTCAGCATTGCAGACGTGCTTTCATGCAAGGCTATGATGCGCTCATAATACCCCTTTGCTTTTCTTATATATATGACTCCCCTTTCCAAATCTACATCTTTACAGTCAAGCCATCGAGCTTCATTTGGTCTCATGCCTGTGCTATAGAGTAACCGGAATATTACAGGAGTGATTATACATTTTAGTTTTGACTGATAACGCGAATAATGACACCTTGCTTGATCTTTAACTTCTATCTCATCCACAGCTCTAAAGAAATTTCTAAGCTCTTCTTTATTGAACAGAACAGGCTCTTCGTACTTTTCTAAATCTCCATACATGGTGTATAAATATGGACCTTCTCCCCTCTTATTGAGGTATTTAAGAAACGCGTTAACAGACATTATCCTTACTGCATGGGATCTGTTCTTTTCTGTATCTCTTTTGGTACACCATGTATCTATCATTTTTTGTTCTAGATACTTCGTTTTCAGATATGTTCTGTCGCACCAATTCAAGAAACAGCGGACAAAATCATTTGCTGGTTTCTTATATTTAAATGATGCCCTATAATCCATATAGTCATCATACCATTCATCTCGTGTCTTAGTGATTTTCATGACTATAAAGTTTATGGGTTATGGGGAACTCTTCTATGCTTATAGCACATTCTCTCAGCTTTTCTATATTAGAGGATAGATACTGGAGAGTCGTTTGAGGAGAGTCATGTCCTAATATACTCGATACGATAGAGATATCGCTTCCAGTGTTAATCAGAGCGTCTGCAAAACTATGTCTCAGAAGATGAGTGCCTTGTCTGGCATTCTGTCTGATACCTACCATCTTGTAGACATTGTTTACAATATCCGGGATTCTACACTTTGCATAATATCCTCTCAGTTTTTGCTTGGTAATAAAGATATATGGCAAGTCTGTTTCAGGACGCTCATCCTTAATATAGTCATACAAGGTATTGCCAATTATCGGTCTAAGAGGAATGATCTGTGTATTTCTTGTTTTGGTCTGCTTGAATATTATCTGGTCCTTATTCCATTTAATATCATCCAACTTGAGATTAGATACATCCATTTGTCGCATACCTGTATACAGAAGCAATATACAAATAGCCCTGTCACGCTTTGACAATGGACAATTATCATCAAGTAGAAATCCCTCGAACTTACTCCTCTCCCCTTCTGTCATTGGTTGATATACACTTCTGATGATTCTCTCCATTGGGAAATAGGAACTTTTTATGAGTAGTTCGTTATCCTTTATTGATTCTGCATACCTTCTGATGAAAAGACCAATTCTGTATGGAAGTTCGGGTTTGCATTTGCTGTAAACCATATATTTCCTCACATGGTCTTCTTCTAAATCATGAATACATCTGACTCCCAATATCTGTAGATATGCAAAGAAAGTAGCACAACTGGATGCCTCGACACTGATAGTCAGATCCCTAACATGGGCTGCCTTTGCTGCTCGCATGCAGTCATCTAGTAGAAGCCTAAAGTTATCATTCAATTCATAATACGCGGAGTCAGCAATTTTCCTGTTTGATGGAAGCATGTCGTAATAATCATACAGCAGGAGTGATCTTAACTGAAAGTTAAGTTTAGGGTATTCTCTCCTAATCTGGTTGTACTTATCAATATCTCGCTTTGCTCTCCGCCTATAAATATGTCCATAGGCACAGATCATCATATCGACTTCAGAGTCACTATACCCTTTGTCTTTGATGTACTTGAGTAATTTCTCCCACTTCTTATCCAATGGGACTTTTGAGACCTCTGCATCAGGATACTTGAGAATGAATTCCCCATTCCTAATCAAAAGCCGACCTTCCGGTAAGTCCGGATTGATTTTGTCAATGAATGCCATAAGTGATTAGTATTAAGTGAATAAAAAAGGCCCCACATCACAACAGTGATGCGAGGCCAGATAATGTTTCTTGCTAGGTTGGCTACTTCTTGTAGTGCCCGAAAGCAGATAGAACTAGAACTTCAATAACTTCATCATAGATACGATACACAAGTCTGTGCTCATGCGTTATACGGCGCGAATATACAT
>JAFOCU010000491.1 GCA_017381055.1 Lachnospiraceae bacterium | reverse complement strand
CTTTATCAGTATATTTTTCAGAACCTGAAAATTTCACTGTAAATCCACTCTTAGACACAAGATTTCCATCGCTATCATAGGAAAGGTTTATTCTTCTAGTTGAACAAAATAAGAATACAGAGCCTAACACCAATAAAAGTATAAGACCTATAATCAATTTCTTCTTCATTAGTTACTATACCTCCCTAGCCTTTACTGTTCTTCTAGCAACAGATAGAACTATTCCCATTTCTGAGAGAAGAAATACTACAGAAGTACCTCCATAGCTTATAAACGGCAATGTAACACCAGTATTTGGTATCGTATTGGTAACTACCGCTACATTTAGAATTACCTGCACTGCAATATGAGCCATAACGCCTACCGCAACCAATGAACCATATAAATCTGTAGCATTATTGGCAATAACCATAAATCTCCAAATAAGGAAAGCAAATAATAAAAGTACAGCTATTCCTCCGAAAAGGCCCAATTCCTCACAAATAATAGTAAAGATCATATCATTCTGCGCCTCTGGAACAAAGCCTAGCTTCTGTACGCTCTGGCCAAGACCTTTTCCAAATAAACCGCCCGAACCAATAGCATAAAGACCCTGTAATACCTGGAAACCACCCTTACTTGAGTACTGTTCAGGATTTAACCATACCATAATTCTAGTAGCTCTAAATCCACCTAATAATAATAATCCAACAACAGCAATAGCCATCAAAATAATAATGAGTGCAATAAAGCCTTTGTTATTCTTACATGCCACAATAAGCATAATCGCCCCAATAGCCGCTACAATAAGAGCAGAACTAAAGTTATCTGTTATTAAAAATATCATACCTGCCGGTATAAGTGCCAAAGTATAAACCATCAATATACTTATTAAGCCATTTACCTTTTTTACATTATATGACAAAATAGCTGCCATACATAAAATAACTGCAATCTTAACAATTTCCGCTGGCTGAATTGAAATAACCTTAAGATCAACCCATCTTCTTGCACCATTAGCTTCTATACCAAGCGGCGTTAGAACAAGGAATACCGACAATAAAGATCCTATAAATATTATCCAAGTAAATTTCTTAAACCATCTATAATCAAAAAAAGTGAAAAATATCATAGCCACAATTCCCAATGCTGTAGCCACAATCTGCTTCTTAAGATACCAAGCAGCATCATTAAACTTAAGACTAGCGCTATAATAACTACTGCTATATAGCATAACTAAACCAAAGCCCAACAAAAAGACAACTACAACCAAAAGACTGTAATCCACACCTGCTCTAGATACCTTTTTCCTTCTTCGTCGTTCTCTTTCCATATTATTTTCCTCCAAATTCTTTTCCTAGTATAATATTTTTCTACCAATTATTCAATGGTTTTAATATTAAGATATGGCAATATATTGTCATATAGCTCCTGAATGACTGGAGCAGCAATAGTTCCACCATAATATATACCTACTGGTTCATCTATAATACAAATAGCGATAACTTGCGAATCTTCAACAGGTGCAAAGCCTATAAATGAAGAAATATACTTTCCATTACCTCTAGGAAGCTTTTCTGATGTAGCAGTTTTACCCCCAATAGAATAGCCTTCCACAGCACCCTTAGTTCCACCGCCCTCACTTACAACCATTCCCATAATATATCTCATAGTATCAGATGTTTCCTTACTAATAACACCCACCTCTGTTTCATAAGTCAAGGTTTCCTTTATATTACCTTCATAATCCTGTATAGCGCTAGCAAAATGAGGCGTCACAAGATTTCCTCCATTAATTATAGCACTAGCTGTCCTAAGCAATTGCAAAGGCGTTATCTGAAAGGATTGCCCAAAAGACATTGTTGCCAATTCCACATTCCCCACATCCTCTATCTTATGAACAATTGTACCTGCTTCTCCCGGTACATCTACACCAGTCTTTTCTAATATCCCTAACCTATCCATATATTTATAGTAATTTTCCTTACCGACAGATAACCCCACAGAAACAAAAACTGGATTACATGAATTCATTGTTGCATGAAGAAAGTCCTCACTTCCATGACCGTTTACCTTATGACACCTAATTCTTCTATCATCCACAATACAATATCCCGGACAATGAAATGGTGTCTCCAAGCTTACAAGACCTTCCTCCAAAGCTGCTGTAGCTGTCACTATCTTAAATGTCGAACCTGGCTCATATGTGTCATTAATACAATTATTTCGCCACATTTTGTTAAGTAAATCTTGTTGACTAGCTGTCTCTTGGTCTTCTGCAACCTTATCTTCCTTTTTATCTTCTGTTTTCTCCTTCTTATTAGGAGCAATCAAAGTATAAGGATCATTCAAATCAAACTCAGGCACGTTTACCATGGCATATATCTCTCCATTATTAGGATTCATCACTATAATAGATACATAATTAGCCTGTTTTGTTTCTAAGACCTTTTCCGCCGCCTGAGTTGCATACTTTTGAATATTCACATCTATAGTTGTGACTAATGTATCTCCATTAACTGGTTCAATTCTACTTTCAGCTACACCTTCAAGTTCTATTCCTCTTGCATCTGTAACTGTAAGAATTTTTCCAGCATCTCCCGATAAATACTTCTCATATTCAACTTCCAAGCCTATAATCCCTTGATTATCAGCCCCCGTAAAACCAATTACCTTAGAGGCTAACGATCCATAAGGATAATATCTTTTATAATCCTCATCAACCTTTACCCCATCTAAGTCATATGACCTTATTCGATCTCCCACTTCTTTATCTACATTGCTTTTTATTTTTTCTCTAAGACTTAACTTTAGAACCTTATCAGTCAACTCATCCTCTGATATACCAAGCTCTTTATGTAGCATTTCTATTACCTTTTCAGGCTCTTTAATCTGATTATGAACTACCGAAACAGTACATACAGTCTTATTATCACCTAAAACTGTTCCATTTCTATCAACAATAAGTCCTCTTGCCGCTTTAATAGTTCGTTCTCTTTCTTGAACCTTTATAGCCTCTTCACCATAGTAATCAGCTCTAAATATCATTAAATACGCTAACCTAATACATATAACCAAAAGTCCTAGTATATATCCTGCAAATATTATCATATGGGCTTTCTTATTATATACCTTAAATGTTTCCATAAAAATAACCCCAAAAAAGATTCCAATATAATTGTATTAATTCCTTTTCGAGGTTATTCCTGTTATTCTAATATATTAAGTCACATAATAAGTGTTTCTTCTTATTTAATTACTCTCCCCCCGAATCATTCGATTGATTTCCATCCGAATTATCGTTATTATTTGCCCCTTCATCATCTTATTCATTACTATTATTAGTAGTGTTTGTATCTGCAGGTGGCACTCTATCTGGCTCATCCTGTGGAGCTGTTCCATCTCCCTCATTTGTAGCATTATTGTACTCATCCTCAAATACTGAACCATCAATATTCTCTGACTCTGCCCCTGGTGCTACCTCCTGAACTTCCTTATAGATATCAAGATATGGTAATACTTCTGCCATTATAGATGTCCAAACATCAAGACAATTGCTAGTATTTTCCTTACCCTCAGCTCTTGGATTGTCTAATACTACATAGCACACAACCTCTGGACTATCATAAGGTGCAAAACCGATAAATGATAACAAATACTCTCCTGTACCTCTAGGAAGCTTTTCCGCTGTACCTGTTTTACCAGAAATTGTATATCCTTCAATAGCACCCTTTGTACCAGTTCCTGACTCAACACACATTTTCAAGCCTTCCTTGACAATGTCGCAAGTCTCCTTAGTCGCTACCTGTTTTACAAGATTCTTATCAAATGTCTCAACTATTCCACCATTCTCATTTAAAATCTGCTTAACAACATGTGGCTGATAATAATATCCCCCGTTGATAACTGAACTAAAACCTGCCGCAAGCTGAATCATAGTTGTATTGAAGTTCTGACCAAATGAGTTAGTAGCTAAGTCCGCATCACCCATTGTTGCATCTTTTACAAGATTTTCACAGCTCTCCTCACCTGGTAAATCAATTCTAGTTTTAGAGCCAAAACCAAATCTACTCTGGTAATCAACAAATACATCCTTACCTTCAGCAACAACCGTCTGCATCATGGCATCATTACAAGAATATGCCAATGACTGCTGAATTGAAATCACACCATGTCCACTCTTTTTATGACACTTAATGTTCCATCCACCAACATGTTCAGAACCATCACATGTAAATTGCATACTTGATGCAATCTTACCTTCCTCAAGAGCTGATGCAATGGTAAACGGTTTAGCTGTTGAACCTGGCTCATAAGTATCTGAAATACAATAATTTCTCCAAATCTTATTTAACGCATCTAGCTTATCCTCATCTGTCATTGCAGCTATTTCTTCTTCTGTGTAATAGCCTGCCAAATCTCTTGGATTATTTAAATCATAAGAATTCATACCTGCCATAGCTAATACTTCACCATTTCTTGGATCCATAATAACCACGCCTAAATTCTCTGGCTCATAATACTCTGTATAGTACTCAACCCACTTCTCTACTATACTCTGAACATTAAAATCAATAGTAGAAACGATATTATTGCCATTTTCAGCTGGCTTCTTTACAGCTTCCATTACATTGTTATTGTTAACATAGCCATATTCTCTACCATCAACGCCATTTAAATAGCTACTATAGTACTCTTCAATTCCCCAAACTCCTACATTTCCTGAAGACGTAAAACCAAGTACATTACAAGCTAATGAATTAAATGGATATTTTCTCTCATACTCGGACTCAAACCAAACACCCTGAATATTTGGATACGTATCTGTATCCTTCTGCATATCTAAAAATACTTCAATCTGCTCATATGTAAGCTTCTTGTCAAATACATAGTAGCTTCTTGTAGCATTCTCATTTACAAGCTGACGTACCTCATTTGCATCATATCCAAAACAAGTATTAAGCGCCTCCAATGTTGGTTCCAAGTACTTACCATCATCAGATAACATAATCTTTGGGTCCAAAATAAGGTTATATACCTTTATACTTGTAGCCAAAACCACACCATTTCTATCCAGGATATCTCCTCTTTTATAAGGTATAGTCTTATTACTGTAATTTTGCTGTTCCAATACCTTAATATTGTAATCGCCGCCTTGATTCTTATATATGTATACAAGTCGTCCACACAAAACGACCAGTCCTATTACAACAATCGAAAAAATGAACAATAATCTATTCGTCATTCCTCTTGTAAATTTGACTGGTCCTTTTTTTCTTCTTGTCTTTTTCATAATCAACCTCTTTAATCCTCTGGAATGTCATTTAACTGATTCATATACTCACTTGGAGTATTGTTATAAAAACTTACCTGTTCCTTACCAGCTACTACCATACCAAGTTCGTTTAAAGCAGTGTCGATAATATAATCTACATCGATAAATCCATTGATTTCATATTCCATTGCATCATTCTTAGTTACAAGTGTATCAAGCTTAGTCTGTAATGTAGCAATCTTTGAATTATTCTCACTTAACTGCGAATTCATATCAAGATACTTTACACAAGACATAACTATCATAATAACCATAACAAATAAGAATGCAACATAAGGCAAGCTCATCTCTAAATCATCTGCCTTACGGTAGCTTCTTCTATGCTCTCTTCTGCGCTCTCTTCTCTCTTCCTCTCTAGGAGCAGACGAAGGACGCTTTGGACGCTCTAATGGTGCTGCCATCTTACGAACTGTATTCCCCTCAGTATAATATAATTGTCTATTCCTCTCAATTCTTGCCATAATTAAAACCCTTCCATGTACTACAAGCCCCCAGTCAGAAATTCCTTTTTCCGACCCAAATTCTAGAATCTTCTTTCAAAGCTTCTAAGCTTTGAACTCTTGGAGCGCTTATTAGCACCTATCTCCTCTTCACTTGGGACGATAGGCTTTCTAGTCACATTTTTTCCTTTCGATTTCTTACCACACACACATACCGGAAAATTCTTTGGACATGTGCATGGATTTTCATTATCTCTAAACTTATTTTTTACAATTCTGTCTTCTAATGAATGGAAAGTAATAATAGAAAGTCTTCCACCATCATTTAACAAATCAATCATTCTATCAATAGAGTTCTCTAAGACTTCAAGTTCTTTATTTACTTCTATTCTAATAGCCTGAAATGTCTTCTTTGCAGGATGTCCACCCTGCGCTTGTATCTTAGCTGGTATAGCAGCTCGAATAGCTTCTATAAGTTCACCAGTCGTCTCTATCTCTTTCTTTTCTCTAGCTTTAACAATATGTTTTGCAATATTCTTAGCAAATTTGTCTTCGCCGTAATCTCTAATCACTCTAAACAGCTCCATCTCGCTGTAACCATTAACGATATCTTTCGCTGTAGTTGGATTAGACTTGTCCATTCGCATATCAAGGGGTGCATCGACCTTATATGTAAAACCTCTTTCGGCATTATCTAACTGATATGATGAAACACCAATATCAAGAAGAATACCGTCGACTTTCTCCACACCAAGGCTGTTTAGTACGTTTGAAATCTCATGATAATTACTTTTTACAATGTCGATTTGCACCTTGTCCTTGTATACGCTTAACCTATCAGTAGCCGCCGCAATGGCATCTGTATCCTGATCTATTCCGATAAATCTACCTTTACCACTAAGTCTCTTACAAACCTCAAATGCATGACCCGCCCCGCCAAGGGTTCCGTCAACATATATGCCATCCGGCTTAATATCAAGGCTTTCAATTGTTTCTTCTAATAAAACTGACTTATGCTTAAATTCCATTCGAAATATATCTCCTCTAAAATTCTATATACTATAGATTTCACGGATTGCTACGTGTTTCACACTCTCGCAATCCTACACACTATTCGCATATCGCGGTGCTAACGCCCCACTTTTATGCTCATAGTGTGGCGTGTCAACAAGTCATCAAACCACCTATGTGCTAGCACATGTGGTTTGTGACTTTTGACACTGGAATTCTATATGTTAAGTCCAAGGTCTGCCATGTGCTCAGCAATCTCATCCATATCATCAAATGATGTGCACTCTTCCCAACGCTTCTTGTCCCAAATCTCGACTCTACTACCTACGCCTACGAGTACTACGTCCTTCTCAAGGCCTGCAAACTGACGAAGAACCGCTGGTAACAATATTCTTCCCTGCTTGTCCACTTCAGCTAATGCTGCACCAGCGAGAAAGAATCTTACAAACTTTCTGGCATCTTTATTTGCCATAGGAAGTGTCTTTAACTTCTCTTCAAAGTTCTTCCACTCTTCATTAGGAAATACGAAAAGACATCCATCTAAGCCCTGTGTTACTACAAATGATTCCCCAAGTTCTTCTCTGAACTTTGCCGGAACAATTACTCTGCCCTTGGCATCTATTGAATGACTATATTCGCTCATGAACATAAGTAACACCTGCTTCCTTTCCTAAAATAAAGAATAAGAAAGTAATAAACCGTGAAATCTACCACTTTGCACCACTGGATACCACGATTCACCACTTTTCACCACTTCATAGGAAGATTTTATACCATATATTCAATAAAATCAAGCACTTTTTGCAAATTTGTTCCTGGCGTTTTCCCTTGAATTTACTAGCTTTTTGTCAGTTTTCAGACATAAAAATAAGGCACAAGATACTCACCAAGAATATCTTGTGCCTTGCACCACTATATACAACTATATATAGTGTTTATTATTTTTTAAGTTGTTTGAACAATTTATTATTGCTCACCAAAATTTTTTCTAGTACTTTAGTACTTTTTATACTGTTTCATCAACAAACTCTGTATAATCATCTTCTTTTTCTACTTTCCATACAGATTTACCACCCTTGTGCTTAAATCTATTATATATAAGAAGAGATCCGCATCCTACTGCAAGCACACCT
>JAFOCU010000490.1 GCA_017381055.1 Lachnospiraceae bacterium | reverse complement strand
GACAAGTATTTACTGCTAGACACTAATCTAATGAAAGTGCAGATTGATCTTTACTGTAACAATGGTAACGGCACTTCAGACAAAGACGCTATGCTGAGAGCAAAAAGCCTTGAAACTATTGCAAACAGTAGCATAGGTGTAGCACACTTCAATAAGTACAATATGTCTTGTATAGGCGCTGAGTCCATGAAGGTAAGTATTGTCACCGGCGACAGTGGACTACTTGATTATCGTTGGATCGTTATGCTGAATATCAGCTTCAATTCTCAATACGTGTTGGATGTAGATACATTCAGCACACTTAACATTAAACTTAATCCGTTGGAGGGCTTTAAGAATGAATAGAAATACACCGGAAGACTTGGTAAGGGAACTGCTACAAAGTAACAGGAATTTAACTCAGGACGCCGACGACGACAGTATCAGATGGATTACTATTCACCCTTTTGGCATGACACAGGAAGAAGCCGACACGGGCGAAGGTAAGAGATATTATCAGCGTATCCCAGTAGATAAAGAGTCTGGCACTATTGTAGGCGGTTTAGGTAACAAGCTGAACGGCACTAACATTAAAGATTTAAGTGAAAACTTAAAGAATGTCAAAGAAGATAAACCGCTAAAGATGTCCGACGGTGAAGGCGGTAATATTGAGAAGAAAGAAGAGAAGAAGCCGGAACAGGTAAAAGCCAACAGCGAAGCGGAAAAGAAAAATAGAGAATTCCTTGATAAAGCTGAAAAAGATTTATTACCTACCGCACAATACAAATACGCAAGTGAAAAGTTTATTTCTGAAAATAAAGATACCGCCAAAGAATATTTAGATAAATATTCTGATGATAAAAACATTTCAGATTATATTAAAAAATCATACAGACAAGATATTATAAGTGGCGGTTCTGGGTATTTTGACCAAGTTGTAGAAAATTTAAAGGATATTAAAAATTATCCTGACAGAAAAGCCAAGTATGAATCAGAAAAAAAGGAAATAACGGATAAATTAACAGACTATGAGAACAAGTTAAATGCTATTGATTTAAAGGATAGAAGAAAAACAAAGTATTTAAACGATATAAAAAACATTAAAGAAAATTTAGAAGGTGCCTACAGAAATTTTGATGTTCCGTTATGTCCGGCTAATATAGACACTTATGAAGATCGTATAAAAGCGGTAAAAGATTTCGAATTATCAAAAATTTACAGGTTAGCTGATAAGTATTTACGTGAAAATGAATACCTTAACTACAAAGTCAGTGAACAGGACTTAAAGAGTTCTGAACAAAAACAAAAAGAACGTGAATCCCGTGTTGATAGCATGTTTGAACGTGCCGATAAAAAGAAAGAAGAAGGGGCTGAACGTTATGAACGTGGGGCAAAGGTATTTGATTTTGAACACGGAGGAATACCTCTAGGACAACCTAATATTAACGGACGTTTAGACAGTACACTTAAACGTGCTTATAGAGACATGGACAAAGGTTACGAAAAGTATAAAGAAGGCGAAGCACTGGAAAGCAGAGCAAAAGGCGCCGAAAAAGCTTTAAGTAATATGCGCCTTGACGATCCGGCTATTATTCCGAAGCTTCAGGAAGCTGTTAAAAATTCCGCTTCAAGCGCTCAACGTCAATACTACCGTGATAAATTAGACGAAGCTATAAGAATCCGTGAACGTGCTAACTCCGGTGGATTATCAAAGGAAACAAAGTTATATACGCTCAGGGAAGATTTTAATGACGGGCGTATAAGATTTGAATTTGACGGCAAGCCTAGACAGGAAATCATAGATATTATGAAATCCCGCGGGTTCAAGTGGTCGCCTTCAAATAAAGCATGGCAAAGACAGAATACACCTAACGGTGTGTACAGTGCTAAGAAGGTTATAGAAGAACTGGCACAGTATGAGAATGATTAAGATAGTCTAAAGAATAACGCGCATATTTCCTTAAAGTATGCGCTTATACAAAAAACCTTATTATTAGCTAATAAATAGAAGGAAAACAAACAATGTCAATCAATGCAAATAGACTTGTGAGCATTACACCTAGAGTTATCTCAGGTGGAAGTGCTGACCTTGAAACTAACGGCTTGATTCTGACTGCCAACACCTCAATTCAGGGTAATGTTCCGGCAATAGAATTTAACACCGTTAAGGAAGTCGGGGAATTTTTTGGGTTCAGTTCCGCTGAATATTTGGCTGCACAACAGTATTTTACCGGTGTCAACAATCAGTCAAAGGCCATTACTACATTATGGTTCGGTAGAATTCTGACTACTGCAGGCTCCGGTTGGTT
>JAFOCU010000489.1 GCA_017381055.1 Lachnospiraceae bacterium | reverse complement strand
TTTAAGCTAGATAACAGTGTGGATTTGGAGAAATTCAGAGAGTCAGTTATAAAGGTATTTGATATACATCCAGAGCTTAAGGATATTATCGAGCTTCGCGATGGAGCATTTGTAAATGTAAGAAATGACGCAAGAGAAATAGACATTCCAATCATAAGATTAAACGATAAGGATTGGGAACAGGAAAAGGCTCAAATTATTAAGCCATTTATGTACACAGAGGGCGAAGAATTATTCCATTCTGCTATATACGTTACAGATAGTGCTAGATATTTCTTCTTTGATTTGTCACATATTATCGGCGATGGTATGAGTGTAAACATCATTTTTGAGGATATAAATGCTATCTACAAAGGGGAAAAGGTAAGCAAGCAGTCGTACACAATGTACGAATATATCATTGACTATCTTGAGGACAAGGAAAATGGAACTGCTGCCGATACAGTAAGATATTTTATGGGATTAACAAATGATTGTAAGATTAGAAAGAGTATCTTAGCGAAGAAGGATTCTAGCAATTTAGAGAAGGGTATCAATCAGTCTATTAGAAAACGATTTGATAGCTTGAGTAGAAAAAAGGTATTGGCATATTGTAAGAAGCACGGTGTGTCAGAAAATGTACTTTTCTTAACAGCTTATAATTATTGCGTAAGTGTATTTGCAAATGAAGATGATATTCTTACAACAAGTATTCACAGCGGAAGAACAGACAGCCGCTGGAATCGAATAATCGGTTCTTTGTTTACAACTTACCTTTATCGTTATACAAGAAAGGCTCATGAGACAGTGCCAGAGCTTCTTAAGAGAGGAAGTCAGCAGATACTTAAGACAATGGATTGCCGTTTGTCTACACTTCACGCTGATGAGATGTTTATTCAGTATCAGGGAGATATTTTAAATATTGATGAAATGGGTGGAGCGCCAGTTCAGAGAGAAAAGTTAAGCTTAGATTCATTGCCATTTCATTTGCAGATAATGTCAGATAAGAAGGGCTATTATACATTGCTTCGTTATTGGGAAAATAGATTTGATAAGGAGCAGCTTGAGATATTCCTTCGTTGCTATGAGGCAATACTTAATGCGATGCTTGTAGAGTCTTCAGTTCGCCGTGTTAAGAAGTATATACCAGAGGTGGAGAAGCCAAAGCATTTTTATATAGAAGCAGGCAAGATTAATGAGGAGGCAAACTTCCAGTTAATTAAGAATGTAGATAGCGCAACTAAGGTAAAAGCCTACGTATTAGATGACAGCTATCAGAAGAAACCATACGGTGGTTGGGGAGACTTATACATTATGGATTACGAGACAGAAGGCTATGTAGATCAGGTTGAAAATCCATACGGTGGAGGTACATTGTATCAGACAGGCTATATGGCAAGAATTACACCAAATGGAGAAGTGGAATTCTTAGAGAGCGCTGGTAGAACTGTTATGATAGAGGGTATCAAAGGCAGAGATTTTGTAGATTTACATAAGGTAGAGGAAGTGCTTTGTGAGTGTGAAGGCGTGACAGAGGCACGTGCTTATACATATTATGATAAGGATAATGCAATTCATGTAGGTGTGGATGTTGTCAGTGTAACAGGTGATACAGGAACGACAGAGACTGATGTGGAAAACATAAAGGCTTATGCGGCAGAGAAGCTTAGTCCAGCGTGGGTGCCAGAGAGAATAGTGTGCTTGTAATAGAACCTACAGATTTAAAACTTAAAT
>JAFOCU010000488.1 GCA_017381055.1 Lachnospiraceae bacterium | reverse complement strand
GGTGTTGTTATTACACCAGAGGATTCAGCTCGAGAGAAGATAAGTGATACAATTAAACGAGCAGATGAGATGATGTATCATATAAAGAAAACAGTTAAGCATAGATATGTATTCTTTGATGACGTTAATAAGTAATAAAAACTCATACCCGAAAGGGTATGAGTTTTTTTGTAAATTAATTATTTAAAACAAGTAGTTTTTGTTGTTAGGTTTAATCGCCAAAGCTTATACCAAGTGCTTTAGCCTGTTTAATAATAGAACTATCTGGATCAACCATCTTTAACTTACCAGCCACATCTTCAAGTGGAATTCTTATTAATTCGTCATGCTTAATACCAACCATCTTGCCGTAATCTTTTTCCATAATCATCATGGCTGCTTCGGCACCAAGTCTTGATGAAAGAACTCTATCATATGGACAAGGGCTACCACCTCTTTGAGTGTGACCAGGAATAGTGACTCTGATTTCCTGTCCTGTCTTTTCTTCAATACGTTTTCCGATTTCATATGAAACAGATGGATAAGGTGAAGCAGCAAGCTTTGCTTTGTATTCTTTCTTGCTAAGCTTTGCATCTTCCTTAGAGATAGCACCTTCTGCAACTGCTAAAATAGAGAAACGTTTTCCGGCTTTTGTTCTCTTCTTTATAGCGTTTACAACCTTGTCGATATCATAAGGGATTTCAGGGATAAGAATAATGTCAGCGCCAGATGCAATACCTGCATGTAATGTAAGCCATCCAACCTTGTGTCCCATAACCTCAACGATAAATACACGACCGTGGCTGGCTGCTGTTGTGTGAATACAATCTATAGCATCAGAAGCGATATTTACAGCACTTTGGAAACCGAATGTCATACTTGTACCCCATAAATCATTATCGATAGTCTTTGGAAGAGATACTATATTTAAGCCTTCTTCTCTGAGAAGGTTAGCAGTTTTCTGAGAACCGTTACCACCTAAAACAACTAAACATTCAAGCTTTAATTTCTTGTATGTTTTCTTCATTAGTTCAACTTTATCATTGCCATCTTTATCTGGTGTTCTCATAAGTTTAAAAGGCTGTCTAGAAGTACCGATGATTGTGCCACCTTCTGTTAAAATTCCAGAAAAGTCAGAAGGAGTCATTACCTTATAATCCTCGTACATAAGGCCTTTGTAGCCCTCAATAAAACCAATGATTTCCACATTCTTTACATTGCTGTAAAGGGCCTTTGCAACACCTCTCATAGTTGCATTTAAGCTTTGACAATCGCCACCGCTTGTAAGAATACCTACTCTCATAAATTCTACCTCGTTTCATATTTTATTGTGCACAAAAAAAGCTACTTCCATTATACCAAAGCTATCCATGCACTTCAATATTTTTTAATAATAGATTTTTATAGTTATAGGTATATTAGTTGTGGTTTTCTATAGGTGTATTTATTGATGCTTATAATTAAAACCTATACGATTTTAGTTGTTTCTTTTTTCTTTATTTTATCAATAATAAAGAACATATATGCAACTGTAATAAATGCAATAGTAAGTAAAAGAATCCATTTAATAGCACCGGCAATACCTTCGGTTTCTATATTAAGGAAAAAGTATGGATAAATCAAATGATTTTGTGTATCGTATTCAAGTATTGCGCCTCTTATGTATATAAATGCTATATATCCTAAAGGTGAAACTGTCGTAAGTAAAGGATAAAACCATTTAAGTTTTTTTCGTTCATAAAATAAAAACCAATCTGCAACAAACATAATAGGTAATACAATATGTAAAATAACACTGTTAGGCTGAAAATTTTCAATTGGATCATATGTTGGTGCCAACATAATGTTGTATACAAGTCCTGTAAGAAGAATACTCATTACACCGGTGAATTTAACTAACGGATTAATAGTAACATATGAATCCTCTTTTTTCTTCAGCGTTTGCACAAGTGCAACAAACATAACACCTATACAAAAATAATTACTTAAATTAGTAAAATAAATTGCAAAGTTTGGATTAAAGTCATATTCAAAGAATCCAGTACTTGCTATTATTCCTATAATGCCTATCGCGCAATACATTGATTGGAATACAATTTGTGTATCTCTCTTTTTTATCATAGTGTATATTTCCTTTCAAATCTACATAATACCCCTCTAATTTATCATAATAGTACAACGATTGCAATAATTATAGGTTCGTAATTAAACGAAGAAAAAGTATATGAATATATTCGGATATTTATTTACGTATGTAGGAGGGAATATTTAAAACTATGCTTGTGAAAGGGGGCGGTTTGGTGTATACTATAGTGTGAATTAATGTCAATGTAAATGGAGAATAAAGATGTCGTATCAAGCGCTTTATAGAAAATTTAGACCTGGCGAATTTGGTGAGGTTAAGGGACAAGAGCATATTGTTACAACCTTGAAGAATCAGATTAAGGCAGACCGTATAGGTCATGCCTATTTGTTTTGTGGTACCAGAGGAACAGGTAAGACTACAATTGCAAAGAT
>JAFOCU010000487.1 GCA_017381055.1 Lachnospiraceae bacterium | reverse complement strand
GATAAACCAAAGAAGTCATCGAAGCCAGAGACAAAGATAGCTTATGTGGATGGTGGAAATATCTATATAGAGCCTTTAAGTAGAGAGGTTCTTAACGACTTAAATTTTTAATAATTAACAGTTTTTAGGAGGAAGAAAGAAGAGATGAGTGAAGTAATCGTTGTTACATCTGGTAAAGGTGGAGTAGGTAAGACAACTACATCTGCAAATGTAGGTACAGGTCTTGCAAAATTAGAGTATAAGGTAGTGCTTATTGACACAGATATAGGACTTAGAAACCTTGACGTAGTTATGGGTCTTGAGAACAGAATCGTTTATAACCTTGTAGACGTAGTTGAAGGCAACTGCCGTGCAAAGCAGGCTATGATTAAGGATAAGAGATATCCAAATCTTTACCTTTTACCATCAGCTCAGACAAGAGATAAGTCAAGTGTTACACCAGAACAGATGGTTAAGCTTGTAGAAGAGTTAAAGGAAGAGTTTGATTACATAATTCTCGATTGTCCAGCTGGTATTGAGCAGGGCTTCCAGAATGCTATCGCTGCAGCTGATAGAGCATTAGTTGTTACAACACCAGAAGTTTCAGCTATTAGAGATGCTGATAGAATTATTGGTTTATTAGATGCTAATGAGATTAAGAAGGTAGACTTAATTGTTAACCGTCTTAGAATGGATATGGTTAAGAAGGGCGACATGATGTCAATTGAAGACGTTGTAGATATTCTTGCTATTGACTTAATCGGTGCAGTTCCAGATGATGAAAATATCGTTATCGCTACTAACCAGGGTGAGCCACTTGTTGGTAATTCATCACTTGCTGGACAGGCATATATGAATATTTGTCGTAGAATTGTAGGAGAAGAGGTTCCAATGCTTGATTTAGCTGGTGGTACAGGTTTCTTCTCTAAGCTTGCAGGTTTATTCAAGAAGAACTAAATATAACAAATGGAAGGAAAAGGTTATTATGAGTATTTTAGATATTTTTAAGAAAAAATCTTCCAGCAATGTTGCAAAGGATAGATTAAAGCTTCTTCTTGTTTCTGATAGAGCTAGCTGCTCTCCAGAAGTTATGGAGATGATTAAGAATGACATCATTAAGGTTATAGCAAAATATATGGAAATTGATTGCGAAGGTCTTGACATTCAGATTACAACTACTGAATCAGATGGTGGTAATGGAAATGTTCCAGCGCTTGTAGCAAATATTCCAATTAGAGAAGTTAGACACTAATTTGAAAGAGAGTTTGTCATAGAATTATGGTAGCATTATTAACTAAAATTAAGGAAAAACTGAAAAGTTACAATTATAGACATTTGAATTTACGTTTATTTATATGGCTATATGCATTATTAATACTTGGTTTAAATGTTATTGCTAGTGCAACTAAGTATGATCATTTTGAAAAGAAACAGCTTTTAGGTATTGTTTTAGGTTCAATAGCTATCATAGTTCTTACTTTAATAGATTATCATTTTGTGCTTAAGTTTTATTGGTTGATTTACTTTTTTAATTTAGCCTTACTTGTTGGTGTAAAATTTGTTGGTGAAAACGTTAAAGGAGCTCAGCGATGGGTAAATGTTGCAGGTATACAGATTCAGCCATCAGAGTTTACGAAACTATTTTTAGTTTTGTTTTTTGCTAAACTGATGCTTAAGTATAAAGATAAGCTTAATACTGTAAAGATTTTGTCATTATTTGTAATAACATTTGCTATACCATTGCTTTTGGTATACAAACAGCCAGATTTATCAACTAGTATTGTTTTAGTAATAAGTTTTTGTGTTATAATGTATGTAGGTGGCATTAGTTATAAGATTATAGCCGCAGCATTTGCAGTAGCAGTACCAGCAGCAATTGTTTTAGTGTATTTATTATTGCAACCAAATCAGAAGATTCTTGATAATTATCAGTACAATCGTTTGGTTGGTTTCTATGATGAGGATAATGAAATTGCAGCTAAGATTAATTATCAGCAGATAAATTCTGAGATGGCTATTGGTTCTGGTGGTCTATGGGGCAAGGGTCTTAATAATGACAGAGAAGATAGTGTAAAAAATGGTAATTATATATCAGAGGCGCAGACAGACTTTATCTTTACAATTGTTGGTGAAGAGTTAGGATTTGCAGGAACAATGTCGGTCATTTGTTTAATTGCACTTATAACGTTTGAGTGCTTTTATGTAGGTGTTCATGCACCAGATATGGGTGGACGAATAATTTGCTGCGGTTTAGGTGGTATTATAGCATTCCAAAGTTTTGTAAACATTGGTGTTGCTACTAGACTCCTTCCTAACACAGGTCTTCCGTTACCGTTTGTTAGCTATGGCTTGAGTTCACTTTTAAGTTTGATGGCAGGAATGGGTGTAGTATTTAATGTTGGTTTACAACATAAAAAACTATTGTAGAAAAGGGTATCCTTATATTTGAGAGGTATATTGTATGAATATTGGAATCGTTGCACATAATTCAAAAAAGAAATTAATGCAGAATTTCTGCATCGCATATCGAGGTATTTTAAGCAAGCATGATGTCTATGCAACAGGAACAACAGGCAGACTTGTAGAAGAGGTTACAAATCTTAATATACACAAGTTTCTTGAGGGACATCTTGGTGGCGTAGAGCAGTTGAGCTCTCAGATATTAGATAATCAGATGGATATGCTTATATTCTTTAGAGATCCTGTGCAACCAAGAAGTCACGAACCAGACTTTAAGGATATTTTTAAAGCATGTGATATGAATAATATTCCACTTGCAACAAATCTTGCTACAGCGGAGCTTTTGATTAAAGCTCTTGAGCGTGGAGATTTGGAGTGGAGAGAAATATACAAGTAAAAAAAGCACCTTTCGGTGCTTTTTTTGTATCATTGTATAAGTTAATTGGTCATTGCATTTGAAACTCTTCCATATAGACTTACTAAGTATAATCCAGCTAATCCTACAATAGAGTAAACAATTCTTGATAACATGGACATTTCACCGAAGAGTAATGCTACTAAATCTATTCTAAAAAATCCGATGAGTCCCCAGTTTATAGCGCCGATAATGGCAATTGTAAGAACGGTGTAATCTAAACCTTTAGTGTTCACCTTGCTACCTCCTTGATTATCATTATTATGATACTTATATTGTTAGCAGAAAAATAAATATTATTATGGAAAATAAGAAAAATATTATTTTAATTTATAGGTTGATTTTTAGCGAAAAAACTTTGAAATAAATGGATTATATTGCTTGACAAGGGCTTTTCATTATGTTAGTATGTTCTAGTGTGCCGCACAATGAGGTTATAAGTTTCTACTTTTTTAAGATTAATCGAAGTTGCATAGCAACTACGATTTGATAGAACACCGAAATTGGCGAGTATTGTTCACGAGGGTGAACGTTTTAGGAGGTGCGAATTATGTACGCAATCATTGCAACAGGTGGAAAGCAGTATAAGGTATCAGAAGGCGACATCGTTAAGGTTGAATTACTCGGTGTAAACGCTGGTGACAAGTATACTTTTGATCAGGTTCTCCTTGTTGGTGGCGATGACGTTAAGGTTGGTGCTCCAACTGTAGCTGGTGCTTCTGTAGAAGCTGACGTTATTGATAACGTTAAGGGCAAGAAAGTTATCGTTTACAAGTACAAGAGAAAGTCTGGCTACCATAAGAAGAATGGTCACAGACAGCAGTACACAGCAGTTAAGATCACAAAGATCAATGCTTAATTATTGCATTTAAAGTTATGATAAACGTAACGATTTTTAGAGATTCATCAGATGAATATCGTGGAGTATCATTGGTTGGGCATGCAGGATATGCAGAGTATGGACAGGACATTATATGTGCTGCAGCTTCTATATTATCAACAAATTTAGTTAATTCTATTGAAGAGTTGACTAATGATAATATATCCTACAATGTTGATGAGGACACAGGTCTTCTTTCAATGAGTTTTTGCGATAAACAGATTAGTAGTGAATCAAAACTTCTGGTTGATTCCTTTATACTTGGAATAGATAGTATTAGGGAGAGCTATGGAGATACTTATATTAAGATATCTTACAAGGAGGTGTAAGTCATGTTAAAGTTGAACCTTCAGTTATTCGCTCATAAAAAGGGTGTTGGTTCTACAAAGAACGGTAGAGATTCAGAGTCTAAGAGATTAGGCGCTAAGAGAGCTGACGGACAGTTCGTAAAGGCTGGTAACATCCTTTACAGACAGAGAGGAACAAAGATCCATCCTGGTGTTAACGTAGGCAGAGGTGGAGATGATACATTATTTGCAT
Organism: Lachnospiraceae bacterium; assembly: GCA_017381055.1. Lineage (GTDB taxonomy): Bacteria > Bacillota > Clostridia > Lachnospirales > Lachnospiraceae > SVEL01. The sequence goes on along the minus strand of JAFOCU010000487.1, from coordinate 365 downwards.
TAGTAGATGGTGTTGTTCGTTTCGAGAGAAAGGGTAGAGATAAGAAGCAGGTTTCTATTTACCCAACAGCTGAATAATATACATGATATTAAAGTCGCAGTTACTTATGTAACTGTGACTTTTTTTTGTTGTTAAAAAGCTTAAGAAAATATAATGTATGTTACGTATTTGCTAGACATTATCCTTATTTTAGTATAGAATATTATTGGTTTCGTATGCGCAAATAGTTTATGAAACATAACTTGTATATATTTGATTTCTCAGTTAAGGAGGAAAATTATGGCATTTGCAGATAGCGCTAAAATTTTTATAAAGTCTGGTAAAGGCGGAGACGGTCATGTAAGCTTTAGAAGAGAGCTTTTCGT
>JAFOCU010000486.1 GCA_017381055.1 Lachnospiraceae bacterium | reverse complement strand
CTATTTGAGAGGGCTGGAAGTGCTTAAAGCAGGTCAATGGGCATTGAATAATAGTTATACTTTAGCGATGATAACGCTAACTAATCAGCATACTAAAGGAATGTTGCCAGCGACTTGCATGGATATACATCTCAAGGCTTTAAAGAGTTTCAATAGGAGTAGGGCTGTAAAAGATTATTTGCGTGAAATAAGTGTGGGATGGATAACTGGAAATGAAGTGTTACATGGTGAACATGGTTGCCACTTTCACAGTCATAGGCTTGTTATATTAAAGCAGGGTTGCACGATTACAGCGGATGTAGAAAAGGGATTGCGTAAGTCCTGGGCGGATAGCTTAGTAAAAGCTGGGTTGAAAGGTTCAAGTGTGAAGGTTTTAGCCAAGAAAGCCATGGATATTCAGTTAAATTGCTCTGTAAGTAGCTATATCAGTAAATGGGGCGTTGATAAAGAGTTGACAGCTTCGGGTAGTAAAGAAGGTCATGGGATGAGCCTGTTTGAAGTGTTCATGAGTGGTGATTATAAGATATTCTTTAAATATGCTTTAGCTTTTAGTCCTAAGAGAAATAGAGAAATAGGACAGCAAATATATAAGCTAAGATGGTCTAAAGGGTTGAAAGAAAAAGTAGGATTGAAAGATTTAAACGATAGGCAAATTCAAGCTGAAGAAGCAAAAGAAGCAATATTGATTGCTTTGATTGGTGCGGATGCGTGGAAGTATATCATGGAAAATGGGTTGAGAAAAGCAGTCCTTGAAGCTGTGGAGCATGGCGGATATAAGGAATTGGTATCTATGTTGTATTGTCATAGCATAGAGTTGAATTGCTTTGGTGAATTTGATGTGAAGACTTATTTGCGTGAAGGAAGGAAGATAAGCTCGCTTATCTGACTGGATGAAACGCTTGCCAGCTTGCTGGCATGAATAGGGCGTGTATTCAAATTGCAAGAAATGCTGCATTTAGTGGGGGCGTATCTCACATTACACAAATTTCAAACGAGTTTTGAGGCTCTGAGAGCCGATTTAAGCAAGGGAAATATGGCAGGGTATATGATTATACCTAAAAGCACTTAACTAGGGCTTAAAATGGCTCTAGTGACGAATGAAAGGCGGTACATCAGATATGCTGATAGAAAAAACTGTGAAAATCAAGATGTTGGAAGAAGTTTGGGCAGGGATAGAAGAAAAAGCCAAAAGAGAGAATAAGTCCGTAGAGGAATACATAAAAACACTACTTGAAGAAAACTATGTTGGATTGTTTTAAAATGTTTTTAGCTGTTTGTTCTATAAAACTATAAAATTATATATGTGTTTGCCTATTTTGTATCTGCAGAATAGACATTACATATACGTTCGGTGAAAATTAAGGGAATGTAAAGTCATCTGAATAATGAAAAGCCTGTTAAGCCTAGTAATATAGCGGTTTGACGGGCTTTTTATTACATCCAATAATGAACATTTATCGGTACTAATTTGTATAATGGCAGTATACATTTGTTTTGGTGGTATATGTGTTTGTGTTAATAGGTAATGACATTGGTTAATATTAGTTAGCTATGGAGATGTGTAGACAGTGTTGGGTTGTTGTCAATTTTAGAAACTTGTGGTATTATATTGCTGAAATTTAAAGAAAGGCGGTATGGCTATGTCAGCTGAATTGAAAGTGTACACTGTTAAGGAAGTAGCGGAAATTTTGAGAGTTAGTCAAATGACTGTTAGTCGATACATCAAGTCGGGAAAGTTGAAAAGCAGTAAGCTGGGGCGTATGCACAGGATTGTTGAAAGTGACTTGAAATCGTTTTTGGATGACTGTAAAAAGGCATAAAAAATGCCCCTGCTACCAACAGGGGCTAAAGTGTTGCTCCGATAAATTTTCATGTTCCTGGGCGGTGCTACCAACACCATTACCAGCGAAAACTTACAGGAGGTTTTATCAATGAAAATTATAGCAGAAAATGAGAAAAATTTCAACTTGGGTGTGACTGTAGAAAGCAGAAAAATCAAGGGTTGCCAGCCCCTTGATATATATAATAACAAGAAAGAGACATTTTTGAATAGCAGTGATGTATATGTTCTGCAAAAATCAATACAAGATTGGTTTTATAAATCAAGTAAATTTTATGATGATTATTTTACTTTGAAACAGTGTGGAAGATTGGTAAATGATAAGAATGTTCAGTTAAAGCTGAAGGATAATGGCAAGGCGTTCTTTCATGGATATAAAACTTGCAATAATAGTTGGCTGTGTCCTATATGTAGTAGGCGTATTTCCTATTTGAGAGGGCTGGAAGTGCTTAAAGCAGGTCAATGGGCATTGAATAATAGTTATACTTTAGCGATGATAACGCTAACTAATCAGCATACTAAAGGAATGTTGCCAGCGACTTGCATGGATATACATCTCAAGGCTTT
>JAFOCU010000012.1 GCA_017381055.1 Lachnospiraceae bacterium | reverse complement strand
GCTTCGTGGACCGCAACGATCCCGAGCACGCTTTCGATCTGGAAGTTGACTTCCTGGTCGGCAAGAAGCAGCTGGGTAAGATCATTGACAAGTGCATCCGTTTTTATTTATGAATCTTATAACAGATTCACTTCCAGCTATTGCTATCGGTATGGAAGCCAACTCGGATAATGTACTTAAGGAAAAACCAAGAAAGTCTGGAGATTCAATTCTTAATAAGCTAACACTTATGCAGGTAGGTTTTGAAGGATTTGTAATAGCATTAAGTACAATGGCTATTTACATGATAGGAAGACAAACAAGCCCGAGCTTAGCTTCAACATTAGCATTTGCAACAATATGTCTTGCTAGACTTCTTCATGGCTTTAACTGTAGAAGTAATCAGCCATTACACAAGATTGGATTTTTATCAAATAAGACAAGCATAATAGCATTCTTTGTAGGATTCGCATTATTGCATATAGTATTATTTGTACCAGCACTTAGTGGAATATTTATGGTAACAGCTATTTCAGCTAAGCAGCTTCTTATGATATATGGATTTGCGTTAGCGCCATCTATCGTTGTACAGATAAAGAAAATGATTAGTTCTAAGTAATATTTAGGAGATACACGAAAGTGTATCTCCTATTTTGCATTTTAATAAAAAGATGTTATAATAATAAAACCTATGGATAATAGTGTATGTTACGAGGAGATTTATATATGAACCTTTATTTTGCACCCTTAGAGGGAATAACTGGATATGTATATAGAAATGCATTTCATAAGATTTTTAAATCAAATATAGATAAGTATTTTTCGCCTTTTATTTCCCCTGGTGTAAATCAACCCTTAACGCCTAAGGAATTAAGAGATATTCATCCGGATAATAACAAGGGAATAAAGCTTATACCGCAGATTTTGGCCAATAATCCTGATGACTTTTTGTTGGCGTCTACATATATTAGGGATTTAGGGTATAATGAGATTAACTTAAATCTTGGTTGTCCTTCAGGAACAGTTGTTGCTAAAGGTAAGGGTTCAGGATTGCTTGCGGATACAGATAAGCTTTTAAGAATGCTTGATAAAATATATGAAAAAACAGATATGGAAGTATCAGTTAAGACTAGGATAGGTAAGGATGATCCTGATGAGTTTCCAGAGTTACTAGAGATTTTTAATAGATTTCCTATTAAAGAACTTATTATCCATCCTCGAATAAGAACAGATTTTTATAAGAATACTCCAAATATGGAGATGTTTGAACTTGCATACAAGGAGAGTAAGAACCCTGTATGTTATAATGGAGATGTAGTTGATATAGATGGATTTAATAGTATAGCAGAAAAATATCCAGATATGACAGCTGTTATGATTGGACGAGGATTTTTAAGAAATCCATTGCTTGCTAATGAACTCATAAATGAGAATGTAGATATGAAACTTATAAAAAAGTTTCATGATGAATTATTAGCTGGATATGAGGAAGTGATGTCTGGGGATAAGCCAGTTTTATTTAAGATGAAAGAGATTTGGTGTTATATGATGGATTTATATAAGGATTCAGAAAAGATAGCCAAGAAGATAAGAAAAGCAGGGAAGCTTAGTGTGTACAAGGAAGTTGTTGGTGAGTTATTTTAGGGAGAGGTGTTACAGTGAATAAGAAAAGATTTGGTTTTTATGTGGTGCCTTTATTATTGGCAGTAATACTTGTTGCTTGTAGTGGAGCATCAAATAAGGAGAGTGGCAAGGTAAGCCAAAATGAAACAGGTTTGGTAGATGTAGATAGTAATCAAGGGAATGACGAAGAGCAATCTACTGTGGAACAGCCTACAGAACCAGAAACATTTAGTCAGCCTGAAATTGAGCTTATAATGGTTGGTGATATTCTTCTTCATGATAGATTAGAGGAAGTTGCAAAACAGGAAGATGGCTCTTATAACTACGAAGCTATTTTTGGACCTATGAAGGATGAGATTCAGGCAGCAGATTTAGCTATTGTAAATCAAGAGGTGCTTATAGGTGGTGAGGAGCTTGGAGTAAGTGGTTATCCTTGCTTTAATGCACCATTTACATTAGGGGATGCATTAGTTGATGCGGGCTTTGATGTAGTGTGTCATGCCACAAATCATACTATGGATAAGCAAAAAAAGGGTCTTTTGAGTTGTATTAACTTTTGGAAAACTTCTTATCCTCATATAGCAGTTTTGGGTATGAATGAAACTAAAGAAGAGCAGGAAGAAATATATATTTATGAGCAGGAAGGTATAAAGATAGCTATATTAAATTATACATATGGAACTAATGGTATAGCACTTCCAGAGGATATGCCTTTTGCTGTAAATCTGCTTGATGAAGAAAAGGTTGTTGCAGATATAAAGAAGGCTGAGGAGATGGCTGACTTTACTATTGTCTGTCCTCACTGGGGAACAGAATATGTGTTAGAGCAGACTAAGGAACAGGAAAAATGGGCTGAAATTTTCTTTGAAAATGGTGTTGATTTAGTTATTGGAACTCACCCACATGTTATAGAGCCTGTTGAGATGATGTATGATGTAAGTACAGGTCATAAGATGTTAGTTTATTATTCACTTGGTAATTTTGTTAATTGGTCAGGTGAGAGTAGAGATGGAGTTGCAAATCGTTTCTTAGGCGGAATGGCTAAGGTAAAAATAAGTCTTGATGAAGGTGGAAATCCTATGATCGTAGATTATGGTGTGGTAGCTACAGTAACTCATGTAGAAAATAAAACTAATGGGGTATATACAACTAGACTTGCAGATTATGATCAAGATTTATCACTTACAAGTGAGGTTGTTAAGCAGGACGATGCATTTTCTAAGGAATACTTAGTAGGTGTAGCTGATAAGGTTTGGGGAGATTTGTGGAGGTAAAGGAGAAGGAAAATGAGATATCCAAAGTTTTTAGATAAAAATGGAACTATAGGTTTTGTATCGCCATCATTTGGTTGCGCTATCGAGCCATATAAGACAGCCTTTGCTAATGCATTAAAGAAGTTTGAGGATATGGGCTATAAGACAAATGTAGGCCCTAATGCATATAAGTGTGACGGAATAGGTATAAGCACAAATCCAGTAGATTGTGGTAAGGAATTTATGGATTATTATTCAGCAAAGGATAATGATGTACTTATTTCTTGCGGTGGTGGAGAGTTGATGTGTGAAACTATCGATAATATTGATTTTGATAAGATAAAGGAAGCCGATCCAAAGTGGTTTATGGGTTATTCGGATAATACTAATCTTACATTTTTATTAGCTACAGTTTGTGATGTGGCAGCTATTTATGGTCCATGTGCAGCTACTTTTGGAATGGAACCTTGGCACGAAGCGTTAGGTGATGCTTTTGGCATACTTCAGGGTAAGGTCAATGAGGTCTCTAATTATGATAAATGGGAGAAGGAATCTATTAAAGATGATACAAACCCTCTTGTGCCATATAATGTAACAGAGGATAATGTTATGAAGGCATTTCCAGGCAATAATTTTACAATGCAGGGAAGACTTCTTGGTGGTTGTTTAGATTGTTTATCCAATCTTGCAGGAACTAAGTATGATAAGGTGGCTGAATTTAATGAAAAGTATAAGGAAGATGGAGTTATCTGGTTTATAGAGTCCTGCGACTTAAGCGTTATGGATATGCGCAGAGTTATGTGGAAGCTTGATAAAGCAGGTTGGTTTAAATATGCCAAGGGATTTATCATAGGTAGACCATATAGATATGGTGAAGAATTTATGGGACTTGATCAGTATAGTGCTGTAATGGGTATTATAGAAAAATATAATGTGCCAGTTATAATGGATGCAGATGTAGGACATTTACCACCTATGATGCCTCTTGTTACAGGAAGTCTTAGCACAGTAACTTATGAGGATAATAATCTTCGTATAAATATGGAGTATAAGTAAATGAAAAAAGAAATCTTACTTGTTGCAATTAATGCTAAATATATACATTCCAATTTGGCCGTTCATAGTATTCGTGGAGTGTTAATGGAAAATGGACATAAGGCAAAGGTTAAGGAATATACTATCAATAATAGAGTTGAAGATATATTAGATGATATATATACTGAAAAGCCAGTTGTTATTGGCTTTTCTTGCTATATCTGGAATATAGAATATATTGAGAAACTAGTAGCATCTTTAGGAAAGTTACTTCCAACATGTAAGATATTTTTAGGTGGTCCGGAGGTGTCCTATAATACAGATTATTATTTGGATAAGTATTCAAATGTTTCAGGTGTTATGGTTGGGGAAGGTGAAGAAACTTTCTTGGAGCTTGCGAAATATTTATTTGCAGAAGGGACAGATGAAGGCTGCCAAAATAATATTGAAAATATAAGATTGGCTGGTTTATGTACAAGAGATAATAGAAAGCCTCTTTCAAGAGAGCCTTTAGATATGTCAAAATTACCATTTCCATACAGCAATCTTAAAGAATTTGAAAATAGAATTATCTATTATGAAAGCAGTAGAGGCTGCCCATTTTCTTGTAGTTATTGCTTATCATCCATAGATAAGAAGTTAAGATTTAGAGATTTAGAATTAGTTAAGAAGGAATTATTATTTTTCTTAGAAAATAAAGTAGAGCAGGTTAAATTTATCGATAGAACATTTAATTGTCTAAAGGAACGATGTGAAGAAATATGGCAGTTTATTAAGGAAAATGATAACGGCTATACAAATTTCCATTTTGAAATATCAGCTGATTTGATTACGGACAAGCAGATTGAGATTTTGAATAATATGCGTCCAGGTGCTGTGCAGCTTGAGATAGGTGTACAGACAACTAACGAGGATTCTATAAAGGCAATTAGAAGAAAGATGGATATAGAGAAGCTAAGAGAGGTAGTGGCTCGACTTAGAGCACCTAAAAATATTCATCTTCATTTGGATTTAATAGCTGGCTTGCCTTATGAAGATATTGTGAGCTTTAGAAAATCGTTTAATGATGTATATAATATGAAGCCAGATGAATTACAATTAGGTTTTCTAAAATTATTGTATGGGTCGACTATGTATGAGGACGCGAAGGAATATGGTATTGTATGTAAAGATTTTCCTCCATATGAAGTGTTATATACAAAGTGGTTATCTTTTGATGATGTGTTAAGTCTTAAAAAGACAGAGGAAGCTTTGGAAATATATTATGGTACAGGGCAGTTTGTAAATAGTATTAATTATCTGATAGATTTCTATGATACACCGTATGATTTTTATAAGGCATTAGGTGAATTTTATGCAAGCAAAAGCAGCAATGG
>JAFOCU010000485.1 GCA_017381055.1 Lachnospiraceae bacterium | reverse complement strand
GCATAGATTGTTTGGGCAAAAAGCGTAAAATTTTGGTCGTATTCATCTAATGTATTTAGATTGGCTGGACCGTATTCTAGCTTGATATCTGTTGATGTCATACCTGTAAGGTTCAAGATACGTTGTGAACTAAGGTTATGCAAGATGTCATTACATCTTGTGAGTTCGTCATCATCAGTAGGAAGAGATGATGATAGGGAATCTAGATAAATCCAGTTTGGTACCGATGTATATGTAAGTGTATCAAGATTAACTTTTCTAGTACTGTTAGCATCACGTTCGCGCTCCCAAAAGGCGCGTGTACGTTCTTCGTCTTGTTTAGTGCTTTTGCTACGTTCAAAAGCTAACCAAGCTGTGAATATAAGTGCTAATATAAAAAACATTGGAAAATAACTACCCATCGTTTGTTGCCTTTCTATAAAAAATTTCTCATAAATGAGAGAAGGAGTAAAAATGTTCAATATTTATAACAAAAAAACAAGAAAAACAGTTGTAGCAGTAGTTGCAATTATACTTGCTGTTTCTATGGTTGTACCATGCTTGCTTTATTTATTATAAGCAAAAATATTATAGCATAGAATGTTAGGGAAGTCATTATGAAAACGGGAAAGATATCAGAACCTATTTTAAAGCGTTCAGTACTAAAGAAAATTTCATATAAGGATAAATCAGTACTTGGTAGAGCGGCTGTTGGTTATGATGCAGCGGTTGTGGCATTGGATGATTATAAACTTGTCACATCTACTGAAACTGTGGTTGCAAAAAGAGATTTACATATGAATAGAGCGTTCATAAAGGCGGTAAATAATCTTGCGGCGATGGGAGTGTGTCCTAAGTATGCACAGATATCTGTGGTTTTGCCAGAGGGTATGCGAGAGATAAAGCTTAAGATGCTTATGGATGAAATGTGCGAATTTGCGCGTGTTAGACAGATAAGTATCACTGGTGGAAATACAAGTGTAAGTGCGGGTGTTATCAATCCTGTAGTTACAGTAAGTGTTACAGGCGTTGTATCGAAGGATGAGCCTTGCAATTACAAGTACAAGGAAGAGATAAAGCCAGGTTATGATATCGTTATGACTAATGCAGCAGCTCTTGAAGCTACAGCTATATTAGCTTATGAGGAAGAAGAGGAATTAAAAACTCGATTTACTTCTTTGTATATTGATAGGGCAAAGGAATTTGCAAAGGAATTATCTATAGAGAAAGAGGCATCTATCGCTGTAAAAAATGGCGTCAAAGCTATGCATGATATGTCAGATACAGGTGTGTTTGGTGCATTGTGGGAGCTTGGAGAAGCTGGAAATTGTGGAGTGGAAGTTAATCTTAAAAAGATTAATATGAGACAGGAAACTATAGAACTTACTAATCATCTTGGAATTAATCCATATATTATACCTTCAGCAGGTTCACTTCTTATGGTGACTTCCGATGGTTTGGGGCTTATCCATGAGCTAGAGAAGGAAGATATATGTGCATGTGTAATTGGAAAGATTACAGAGGGACATGATAGAGTTATCATTAACGAAGATGAAAGAAGATATTTAGAACCACCTAAGAATAAATAAGGAGACCAACTATGAAAAGTCAATAAAAAAATAACAAAAATTTATAGTTAAAAAAGTGTATAGTTAATAAAGCATCTTTTTAGGTGCTTTCAAAATAAAATATAGTTTAGGTAAGACTTAGGCTAAGTCGAACTCGAT
>JAFOCU010000484.1 GCA_017381055.1 Lachnospiraceae bacterium | reverse complement strand
GTACCGCTTAAAGGAGACTGGAATAACTTTAATTATATGATAAGATATAATTCGAGTACTAATAAATTTGAAGTAAAGGGTCCAGATACATTTACAAATTATATTGTACCAGAGTATGGTGACCTTATAGCAGAAAGAATTAACGTAAATACAGTTGAGGCAAATGATATAACTGAGGCTGATATTAATAATGCAGACCTTATTATCATTAGTACAGGTACACATGATGGTAATACTATTGCTACATACAGAAAATATTCTGGTGATAGTGAGAAGTTAGTATATAATATTGAAAACGGAGAATATAAAGAGGTTGCAGATAATGGAGCAATTACATATAACTCCTTTGAAAAGGTTCATAAATCAGAATTACCAGAAAACCCAGATGAGCCAGAGATACCAGATACACCAGTTGTAACATCAGGAAAGGTATACTTTAAGAATTATGACAACTGGGGCGAGGTATATATATACTTTTGGAGTAAAACTAATGACAAAATGACTCAGTGGCCTGGCGAGAAGATGACTTTAGTTGAGGGTGAAAAAGATGTATATGTATATGAGATAAATAGTGATGTAGAGAATATTATCTTCTCAAACAATAAATCATCTCAGACAAGTACATTAGCATTCCCGGGATTTGAGAAGGCATATGTAGGTGGCGAATGGGTTGATTATCCTATCGTAGAGGTAGATCCATCTGAACCAACAACACCGGAAGAGCCAACAACACCGGAAGCAACGGAGCCGACGACACCAACAGAGCCAACAACACCAACAGAGCCAACAACACCAACAGAGCCAACAACACCAACAGAGCCAACAACACCAACGGAGCCAACAACACCAACGGAGCCAACAACACCAACTCAGCCAGAGGGTGAATATGCATATATAACAAGAGATATGTCTTGGTCTATGTGTGAGAAGCTTCTTGACTATATGATAGTAGGTAAGGATATGGAGTTACCAGATGGTACAGTTCTTACAAATGTTAAGACACCAGTTATTATCGATAATGGTGGTATAGGTAATCTTAACACAGACAGTAATATGTATAAGATGATTCTTATATATAGAATGTGTGGAACAGATAAATGGCAGCAGCTTAAGGAGCGTATAGTAAAAACAGATGCATCTGGAAAGAAAATAAAGAGTGAAGCAGGTGCAACAACAATAGCTGTAAATGTAGGGGGAACATTACTTACCAAGTGGGTATCAGGAAGTGATAATACAATTAAAGCCGTATTAGGTGGTGAAGCTACAGATTATCGTGAACAAACACCATTTATGGATGATCACTTGACAGATGATTATTGGGTATATAATGGTAATGCCAGTCTTATACCGAATCAATATTCTAAGGATAGTAAGGGAACAGTAAGTAGTTATCCAAGAATAACAAAAACAGATGGCTCAAAGGAAAGAATTGGGGAGTCAGATTCAGTTATTGATGTACTTAGATATTTGCTTGGTGCGAAGTCATCACAGATAATTAAGTTTTCTGATACTGTAAGAGTTCTTGAAATTCAACCATGTAACTGCTTCCAGTATAATACAACTGCAAAGAAGCAAGAGTTAGCTAATAAGCTTCTTAGAACAAGTGCATCTTGTATTACTGTAGATTGTGTTACACCGAATGCCTTAAATGGTATGACTGTTGACATTGCATCAGAGTATGATCTTGTAATCATAGGCGATAATATTGGTTCGTCTAGTGATACAAACAGACTTATGCAAAGCAATGGAAAAACTATTTATAATGATAGAAATCTTAATGGATATATTTATTTGGCATTTGGTGATTTGATGAAGATATCAACTTATGCGTTGGGATATCTTCCAGATGAATATTTGGAAGTTACTTCATCTCAGGCTAAATATTCAGTTAGTGATGCTAATAGTTATGTATGGACAAAATATTTGTTTAATGAATTAACAAAGAATAAATACTATGTAGTACATGATATGAAAAATTATTATGTAACAAAGTCTAGTGTTAAAAAGCTTGCTGGTAGCACAGTAATGGATAATGAAAGCTTTTATCTCGATCATAAATTAGGTAATACTAGAATCGCTGATAATGATATAACAGATATTACAAGGGAAAAACTTGAGGAATTTGTAAAGACAGGAAATCCTATTGTAGTTGCAGAATCTGTATATACTGCAGATAGAACTAAGTTATATCCTACATCAGATATGTACAAGTTTGCTTTGGAGACATTAGGCGCAACTGATACTACAGGAAGAAGAAAGAATACAAATGTTCTTAAAACAGAAACTATAGGTTCTGCAGTGGCATATCTTGGTACAAAGGCGCCTAGAATTGAGTTTGTAGAAGGTGATGTAACATATATTCATAGAACTGGAAGAAAGATAACTGTTGTAGAAGATGGTGTATCAAGGCAGGTTGATGAATATGTAGAAAAAACAGAAAAGCTACCATTAAAACCTGTTGAGCAACATCATTCGAATTATACTTATAAAAAGAGTGATGGAAAAACCGAAACAATAACTGGTGTTATCGACAGATTTAATAACAGAAATCTCTATTATAAGTTTAAGATAACAGGTCAGGCGGGTAAGACATATTTAGTTAAATTACTTGTGGATAAGAATAATGATGGTGTATTTAAAGATGTAAATTCAGGCGTAGCAGATGATAATAACGAGGTATATTATTCTGAAAAGGTAAAACTAAATAGTAGAACTACAACATATGAAATCAATTCAGCGTTGGCAGATAATTTTGTTGGTATGCTGGCTTGGCGAATTGATATTATCGAACTTGATTCTAATGGTAAAGATACAGTATATAGAGTATCTGAGACAGGTTACTCTGCTATTCGAAATGAAGACAACAGACCTCTTAGTGTATTACAGATTGCACCAGAAAGACAAGGTGGAGGCAATTATCTTGAATTAAATACAGGTAATTTTGATAAATTAATGAATGCTGTAGAGGGAATCGTTGGATATGATATGTCTGTTACATTGATATCGGTATCTGATTTTATTAGCCAATATGGAGGCGAGCAAGGAAAGACAAAATTATTTGGATATGATATGCTTGTATTGGGATTCAAGGATTCATATGGAAGTAAGGATATCACTAATAGTAATGGAGCCTTAGATAATATCCTTGCTTATATGGATGCCGGAAAGGCAGTATTATTCACTCATGATACTGTTAGCTGGCGTTCAACACCAAACTATAAGGCGGGCTATAAAGATGGCAGTTCATATACAATTCTTAATCCAGGTAGTATCTATGATGCAAATAAATATGGTAACAATGGTAGTCAGACACAGTACGGTGATACATGTTTCAATTTGACTATTAACTTTAGAAATCGAGTAGGTATGGATAAGTATGGTGTAACACTTACTGAGGAAGAAAGAATTGCCCAGGGTAAAGAAGTGCCTATGTACGCTCCAGCTGATAGTAGTGATAAAACATATAGACCAAGCTATATGAAAACTGATGAAGTAAGAGAGATTCAAGGCTTTAATAATTGGAATACAGCCAGAATGAATTATTGCTTTTATGTATGTTCAAGCTATAAAACAGATGTAGGATATTATTGGTTGGCACCTTATGCAGATAATACTTATGATAATAGTGATTCAAGCTCTGTTATGTACACAACTACAAAGGTAGCGCAGCTTAACGAGGGACCTATTACAATGTATCCATATGATGTAGGTACAAATCCAACTATAGCAAATACTCATGGACAGTATTTTGAACTTGATATGGAAGATGAGGATATCGTAGTATGGTATACTCTTGATGCAGGTAGCTCTTATTATTCAAGAACATATAAGGATGCAGGTAATAACTTCTATATTTATTCAAAGAATAATATTACATATTCTGGTGCTGGTCATCAGAGTATTGGAGATACTCAGGAGCTTAAGCTTTTCGTAAATACTATTGTAAAAGCTATTGCTGGTGGTAACAGTGAGCCGGTAATTACAGTTACTAATGGTGCTGAAGTTACAAATGGAACTGATACATATAATCTTGTATATGTAAATTCAGCTGATACAGCTTCAAATTATGAGATTGACTTTAAGGCAGAGGATGCTGACCTTGTATCTTCTGCGACAGTAGGAGATAATATTGAACTTGTAGGAGAATTTTCATCAGCTAAGGTTTATTGGTTGAAGCCAGCAATTTCAAGTACAGCAGCTGAAGAGAAGCTTATCAAGGAATATGGTGCTGTGAATTCAGCAGGAACTGTGGTGACTGCTCCTCTTAAGAATGGTATTATTCAAGAGCTTCTTCTTGGAAATGGACATACGAATCTTACG
>JAFOCU010000483.1 GCA_017381055.1 Lachnospiraceae bacterium | reverse complement strand
CTTTGTGGAGCATACAGAAATAGAACAAATGAAGATTGTATTCTTGCATTTCAGAATGCATTAGAAGAAAATGTTACTTTAGCATTAAAGTGTTTATTTTATCTTCGTGATTGCAGAGGTGGACAGGGTGAAAGACGCTTCTTCCGTGTATGCTATAAGTGGCTTTGTGAGAAGCATCCAAATGTAGCTCGCCGCAATCTTGCATTAGTAAGTGAATATGGTAGATGGGATGATTTACTTTATGTAACTGAAGATACACCATTATTCGCAGATGCTATTGCTATTGTAAAGGCGCAGTTTAAGCTAGACTTAGATTGCAATACACCATCTCTTTTAGGTAAGTGGTTACCTTCAGAGAATGCATCTTCACCAAAGACTAAGAAATTAGCATCAAAAGTAAGAGCATCATTTGGTGTTACTCATAAGCAGTATCGTCAGGCACTAAGTTTATTAAGAACTCGTATCAACATTGTTGAGAAGTTAATGTCTGAAGGTAGATGGGATGAAATTGAGTTCGATAAGATACCTTCTAAGGCTGGTCTTATTTATAAGAACGCATTCGCCCGCAGAGATATGATTGCGAAGAGATATGAAACTTTTGCTAAGTCTGAAAAGACAACAGTAAATGCAGCAGTATTGAATCCAGTAGATATTGCTCATAGGGTTTTCAATAACTATCAGTTAGCTCGTCAAGATGCTAATTCAACAGATAGATTAATGCTTCAGAAGTACTGGGATAATCTTAAGGATTACTACAATGGTAGACAGGAAAATGGCTTAGCTATTGTTGATACATCTGGTTCAATGTCAGGAACACCACTTGAAGCTGCTGTTTCAATGGGTGCATACATTGCAGAGCGTGGACACGGTCCTTTCGCAAATCACTTTGTTACTTTCTCAAGCCGTCCAGAGCTTGTGAAGTTTTCAGGAGTTGATATTGTTGATAAGTTTAATCGTGCAAAGAGTGCAAACTGGCAGATGGATACAAATATCGAGGCTGTATTTGATATGTTACTTAATGTAGCAAAGCAGGAAAATACAAAGCCAGAAGATATGCCAGAAAGACTTTATATCTTCTCTGATATGGAGTTTAATGGTTGTATTACATCTAGCAGATACGATGGATACAGCTACAGAAATCATAGAGATTTAGATTCTGCGGATAAGGTAGAAACATTACTTGAAGGAATTGCTCGTAAGTGGGCGGAAGCTGGTTATGAGTTACCAAAGGTAGTGTTCTGGAATCTGGATGCTCGTTCACAGAATATTCCAGCTCTTGGCGGAAGATTTAGCTATGTATCAGGCTTCTCAATGTCTATGGTAGAGTCTATTTTATCTGGTAAGGATGGATATGACTTAATGCTTGAGGTTCTTGAGAGCGAGCGTTACGCAGCTATTCAGTAAAGATATATATTGGGTATGTAGAAATACATACCCAATTTTTTTATGCCTTATTCTACTTGGACTGCAAAGGGGCGTCACAGGGGAATTAAATAAGTGTTTTGAATTTTTTTCTAGCAATTTTCTTATTGTTGATTTTTATATAAAAATTTGTTATAATATTTATATAAGAAATAAAAGAAAAGAGGTATTTTATTTATATGTTATATATGGTTTTAGATGAAAAGAAAGATAAATATTATGTAAAAGTTGGTGTAAGTAGAAATATCACTAAAAGAGAATCTCAATATAGAAGTCATAGCCCTTCAATAGTTTTTTTATGTTCTTGTGCAGGAACGGAGAGAGAAGAAATGAATGCACATAGTTTTCTTGCAGCTCATTCCTTAAAAGGTGGTCCAACTAACGAATGGTATTTAGTTACTAAAACTTTTTATGACGAATGCATAGAAAAAGGACTAAGAATTATTCCTAATTGTGCAAATAAAAGAATTTATTGGCATCAAAGATATGAATAGAAAGGAAGTTGATACTAAATGAATAAAGTATATGCGTGTTCAGATTTGCACGGAATGTATAATTTATGGGCGCAAATAAGAGATTATTGTGATGAAACTGACACAATTTATTTCTTAGGAGATGCGGCAGATCGCGGTCCTGATGGTGTTCGTATTATACAGGAGCTTTTAAAAGACTCTAGAGCAAAGTATCTTAAAGGCAATCACGAAGATATGCTTGTAACTTGTATAAGTGAATATCTTATGGGTCAGTCAAATCATTTATCTTGGTGGATTGGTAATGGCGGTTCGCCAACTTATGATGCACTTATAACTATGTCAGAAGATGAGATTAGAATGTTAGTTCAGAAATTAGATAGTCTTCCAAGAAGTGAATGGTATAGAAGTCCTGCGGGTCATAGAGTATTTCTTACTCACGCAGGAACTGATTTAGAATTTACAGAATGGGAATTACATACTTATTTTGGAAGAAAAGATGCTTATCTTTGGGATAGAAAACACTTTGGAGCTGGCAGACCAGAAGGAGAAGAATGGAAGAATGTATTTCAGGTACATGGACATACTCCAGTTCAAACAGAAAGAATGATTTGGAGATTGAAGAATCCTGCAACGCCAGAAACCATTTTTTATGATGAACATAAATATAACATAGATATGGGTGCTATTTGGAGTTGTAGAACTGCACTTATTGATTTAGATACTTTTGAAACAAAATATTTTTATGATATGGAAACATTTAAGGAGACTTGTATATAATGAGTAGGGATATTAAATTAGCTCTACAAGAGCATAAACAAAAAGTTTTAGATGAATTAAAAATCGCGGAATCGCAGCTATTAGGAGTCTTTTTGTATGGCTCACAGAACTATGGACTGAGTACTGAAGACTCTGATGTAGATACTATTGCTATTGTTTTACCAAATGAGTATGATTTATATTTTTCTCGCCCTTTAACAAAAGAACTCCATTTAGAAAATGGAGAACATTGTGTTGTAAAAGATATTAGAGAAATTTTAAATGAGTTTAAGAAACAAAATGTTAATTTTCTTGAAATTCTTGTAACAGATTATTAGTGGGTAAATCCTATTTATTT
>JAFOCU010000482.1 GCA_017381055.1 Lachnospiraceae bacterium | reverse complement strand
GTAATTGGCGAATAATTGAAAAAATAAAAAAGTGTATAAAAAAAGTCTCCTTTGTAAATAAATATATGTAGTAAATTAATTACTAAATATATCAAAGGAGACTATTATTATGGGTAAATTTAAAAGAATGTCCTTGGTTTTATTGGTTGTAGGAGTTTTAGCTGTGGCTGCAGGTTGTTCATGTAGCACTGACGCAGAGGTGGCAACAGAAACTACAAGTGGGAATACTACTAATGATAGAGTTACAACTGACAGAACTACTAGTGAACGAGTGACAACAAACACAAATACTAATGGCAATAACACAATTAACGGAACTACAGATAATGGCACAACGGGCACAGGTCTTATAGATGATATAGGAAATGGCATTAATAATGGTAATACTGAAACAACAAGTAATAACAGTGGAGCACGTAATGGTTTAAGATAAGTAGTTTAAATACCTTTGTATAAGCTTATTTATGACTGTATAAAGTTGTATAGCCTATATAAATAATGGCACAAGGTTAGCCTACGGTATTTAGTATGCCGTCGGCTATAGCCTGTGCTATTTCATTAAATTCAGCATCAAATTTTTCATTATCAGCATCATTGTTTATAAAGCCTGCTTCTACTAAGACAGCAGGCATTTTTGTACGCTTAAGAACTACTAGATTAGGTCGTTCAATTACGCCCCTTACATCGAAGCCTAGATTTCCTAATTCGTTATTAATATTTCTGGCTAAGGTAGCCTTTATACCCTGGTCATTATATACGAGAGTTTCTACGCCAGTTCCAGTGTTTGGTGTTGGTAGAGCATTTCTATGAATGGAAACAAATAAATCTGCATCGGCGTTGTTTCCCATAGTTGCTTTTTCAAAAGGTGTATTATATACATCCTCAGTTCTTGTATATAATACATCGATTCCGTTATCAGCTAGTATGCGTCCAACTGCTAGCGCTAGATTAAGGTTATCGTCCTTCTCGTTTCTTCCTTTGTATGTGGCGCCAAAATCTTCACCGCCATGTCCTGGGTCAATAACTATTCTATATGCCATATTTCACCTAAAATAAATGTTTTATATTAATATATGCAGATATGTATATTGGGGTTAAAAATAGCTAACTATATTTTTATAGTTAGCTATTTTGTATTGATTAGTATTGGGTAAATAATATTTAATCATCATACTTCGTATTTAAGACATGCTGTATCATCTTATTTACGTCAGAATTAGCATTAATCGCAGTAATATTTACCTCTGGAAACTTATTCTTAAATACTACGAAAACTTCATGGGCAAATCCTTGTCCTATCATAGGAACTTCAGAGAAATCAAGGATGATATCACCAAATTGTTCCATTCGGTATACAAGTCGTCTGGCAAGAGAACGAGCCACAGGATAGCCACCGTGGCAAATCTCTCGTATAGGAATAATTGTTTTTGAGAAACCTTCATTGTCTGAAGAGAACTCATCAAAAATCTCATTCATTTCTCTAGTAGAAGAGTTAGATAAGCACATCCAAACAGTAGTGCCATATCCGCTTATTTTGTTTGCATATGACTCTAAGTAAGCCTTTAAGGAAGAGTCGGCGCTCTGCATACCGTGGTAGAATACCTGGTTGTCGGAACATATTGCAAAGTAATCAAGCATTTTTGATACGAAGAAGATACCTTCGCCAGTATGAAGATGCTTAGCGATAGTAAGCTTACCCTTGTGTAGTTCAAGGATAATATCACGTGTGCTTATATCTATATTTTTTTCTTTTTTTACATAATCTTTAATACGCTGGAAGATACCTTCACCAGTATCAGCTATGATGATATCTGTATATAAGTAACATGTTCTTATTTTGCAGATAACCTTTGTGGCACCAGAATGCTCTAAGGCGTTATTCATAATTTCAACAAATACATAAGGCCAAATCTTTTTTGCTGATTCAGAGAAATCCTTTATAATAGGAGCCAATATTTCGCCATATATTTCATGCTCCTCAAAGTTTTCATTTTCAAGGTCATATATATATTCGTACTCTGTCCAAGTTAGGTCGTAGCCACAAGCTCTGTCTTCGTCCTTGTGTATAATATCAGAATCCAACAGCTCCTTAAGATATCTTCTGATGCTAGTAGCAGTGAGAGAATATTTCTTTATAAGCTTTTGGATAAATTCAGAATCGTCACTGTTGATAAGCTCCATAAGGTCGTGTTGAATTTTGTCGCGTTTCTCCTTAGTAAAAGACAT
>JAFOCU010000481.1 GCA_017381055.1 Lachnospiraceae bacterium | reverse complement strand
GCAATTTCAAGTACAGCAGCTGAAGAGAAGCTTATCAAGGAATATGGTGCTGTGAATTCAGCAGGAACTGTGGTGACTGCTCCTCTTAAGAATGGTATTATTCAAGAGCTTCTTCTTGGAAATGGACATACGAATCTTACGGCGGCAGAATTGGATGCTATCGAGAAAGCTGTTGAAGTAACAAAGACGGGAGCAAACTTCAAGATTGAAGTAATGGATTCAAAGGGAATGAAGGATACAGTATATGTACAGCTTCAGGTTAGAGACTTATTCGATATGGATTAATAAGTTTTAAGGTGGATTAATTTAAACAAAATAAGGGCGGATATAACTATATATCCGCCCGATTTGTATAAATAGAGCATTTTAGCTTTATTATTTGAAACAGAGAAAATTATGCATGGAGGATTTTTATGGCTAGCTTATCAAAAGAAATGCGTAGTAAAAGAGATATAAAGAGAACTTCTTCTTTGCTTATCGTAGATAAGGACATGGGAAATGTCGGTTTATATAAGTCTATTTTATCTATGGAATATGAGACAGAGTATGTTTTTAGTCTAGAAGAGGCACATACAAAAATTAATGAAAAGCAATATGATGCCATAATCCTTGATGATGATTTTAATGAAGGGGATATAAGTTCTTTTCTTGATGATGCAAAGGAAAAGGATAATAGCCAGGTGGTTTGTCTTATAACGGATAAGGCAAATAGTGAGTTTTTAGTAGGTGCCTTATGTAAGGGTGTGTGCAGAGTAATACCAAAGCCATTTACTAGAGATGGATTATCTAATGCTATTTATGAGGCGTTAAAAGAAAAGAGACAGATGTTTGTTAAAAAGCATATATTGATAGTCGATAATGATTTGGATAATCTTAAGCGTATGAAAAACGAGCTTCAGGAAAGCTATAATGTAACCATAATGAATTGTTGTCATACAGGTTTAAGCTTTATTCAGAAGTTTAGACCGGATTTGATTATAGCAGATGCATCTATGGCAGAGAGTGCTGGTGTAGAGATGTGTGAGAGATTGGAAAAGAAGAAGCAAGATAGTGGTATATCTTTATTGTTTATGACAGATGAACCTAATGAAGAATGTGTACTAAGATGTGCTAAATTCAAACCGGAAGGATTTTTAGTAAAACCTATTGAAATGGAGCAACTTTTAGCTGATATAGAACGAATATTTTTAGTTGAAACATACAGTAAGAAAAGAAACTAGGAAAGGAGAAGGCCTATGAGTCTATATGAATTATTTTGTTTAATAAGTACTTTGGGTATTCTTTCTGGAATAGTTATTTTGTACTTTGTAGTAAGGTATAAGTCTTCTCGGAATCAGAAGAATATATCTCTTATATGTTGTGCGGCATTAGTTATTAATCTAGGTAATTATTTTAGCTTGTTTTCAGATGGTTACTCTGGATTACTTCATGCTGACCAGTTGCAGAATATAGGACATATATTTTTACTTACAGCATTTATACTCTTTATGGCGGGCTATTGTGAAATAGTGATACCTTATTATTTACGAGCACTTGTATATATGCTTAATTTTACAAGTATTATTTTCTGTCTTACTCCTAGAATTAGTACTATGTTTTATAATAAGATTACATATGTAGCAGATGCTACACATCCTTATTTGGTAATAGAACCAGGCATAATATTTATATTGTTTAGAGTAGTAAATGCGCTCTTTGTGGCATGGTTGGCTGGATATATTGCATATATTAGCGTTAAGAAAAATAGAAAAGATGCTAAAAAGAACGCTTTTGTTATAGCTAGTAGTATAATCGCTGCTTGTGGAGATGTTATCTCTGAATTTAACTTTGTGCCAGGCTATGATTTTGTAGCTATGGGTATTACTGTGAGTATAATTGTTTTATTTATAGCTATTTATAAGTTTGGTATTTTGGATGTTATGCAGGTAGCTAAAGATAAGATTATCGAGAAGGCATCGGAAGGTGTTATTGTAGTTGATAAAGACAAAAAGTTTCTTTATGCCAATGAGAAGGCGAAGAACATTTTGCCATATTTAATGACAGAAAATACAGAAACTATTAATAATAAAATTGCTGAAATATTTGACGGTGACGCAACTATGATAGTTGCAAATCATGGTCATTATGAAGCTAAGGTTACAGAGCTTAAAGAAAATGGTTATGTGAAGGGTTATATGGCATGGCTATTTGACCTTACATTTATCAATAAGTATACGGAGGAGATTATTGCTTTAAAGGAATATGCAGAGGCGGCGAATCAGTCTAAGTCTTCTTTCCTTGCAAATATGTCTCATGAGATTAGAACTCCTATGAATGCTATACTTGGTTTTAATGAGCTTATACTTCAAAAGTCTACGAATGAGGAAATATTAGACTACGCAGGGGATATAAAGATAGCGTCTGCGAACCTTTTAACACTTATTAATGATATACTTGACTTGTCTAAGATTGAAATGGGCAAGATGGAAGTAACAAATAAGAATTATATACTTAAGAACCTTATAGATGAAACAGTTATAAATGTAATCCCTATGGCTAATAAAAAGGGATTAGAATTTATAATGGAGGTAGATGAAGGTCTTCCATATGAATTAAATGGTGATGTAGACCATATTAGAAATGTTCTTATTAACATTTTAAATAATGCGGTTAAGTATACTAAAAAAGGATTTATTAAATTTATTGTAAGACTTGAGGCTGATAAAGATGATGTAGTCGCTATTAGATTTGCGGTGGCCGACAGTGGAATAGGTATTAAGGAAGAGGATATGCCTAAGCTGTTCAATAAGTTTGAGAAATTCGACCTTAAGAAGAATAGTAATATAGAGGGCACAGGTCTTGGTCTTACTATTGTAAAGGGTTATGTGGAACTTATGGGCGGCCAGCTTGAGGTTGATAGTGTCTATGAGATGGGAACAACTTTCTCTGTGATTTTGGACCAGAAGGTTGTCAGCTTTGAAAAGCAGGAGTCTCATATGAAAGAGGAAGAATCAAAAGCTAATAGGGAGAGTAAGCGAGGCAAGTTTAGAGCTCCTAACGCAAGAATTCTTGTAACTGATGATAATGAGATAAACCTTAAGGTTATAGCTAGTTTGCTTAAGTCTTATGATATAAGAGTTGATTTGGCAAATAGTGGTAAGAAGGCTATCGATATGTGTATGAATACTCCATATGATATTATACTTATGGATCATATGATGCCTGGAATGGATGGCGTTGAGGCTATGCAGCGTATACGTACACTTATTGATGATGATACTTATAGAAGCAATATTGTAGCTGTAACAGCTAATGCTATAACTGGTGTAAGAGAGATGCTTTTATCAGAAGGTTTTGATGATTATTTATGTAAGCCTATTGATATAGCATTACTTGAGGATATGTTGCTTCGTTTCCTTCCAGAGGACTTAGTTCTTAATACTGATACAGCTATGGCATCTCAGATGGCTGATATGCAGATGCAATTGGCTATGCAGCAAGAGAGTGTAGTGAAGGAAGAAAGATCTAGTGACTCGGTTGAAGGCTACAGTTATATAGATACAGAGAAGGGTATAGTTAACTGTGGTGCTGACAAGGAAGCTTATATGGAAGTTCTTAAAATCTACTATGAAAGTGGTGAGAATCGTATAAGCGACTTCCAAAGATATCTTGATAATCAGGACTATAAGAATTATGTTATCGCTGTACATGGCCTTAAATCAAGTTCGGCAAGTATAGGTGCTTATGAATTTTCAGAGCTTGCTAAAGCTCACGAGTTCGCTGGCAAGGAGAGTAGATACGACTTTATACATAATGGCATAGATAAGCTTATATCTGAGTATAGAAAAGTATTAAATGAAGCATATAAGATTCTTCTTAATGCTGGACTTGTGGAGGAGGAACAAGCTGAAGTAGAGGTATCAGGCAATGTGGAACGTGCATTGGTGGAAGGATTTAAGGATATGATGATACAGTTGGATTTAGCTGGTATTAGAAGAGTATATGAATATTCTAAGGGCCTTTCATTGTCAGAGGATACAAGAAAGTTTATAGAGGATTTAATTAATGCCTTAGATGAGGGCAATATAAAAGTGGCTAACCAGTTGGTTAACCACTCTAGAACATAAAATAATATGTTGGCAGGAAGATATTTTGTAAATACTTCATAGCCGGTATTAAGTTTGCTAGGTTAAAGAATATTGGGCAACATATTATGGAGCCTAATATAAATACTGGGATGAGTCCACAATATATGTGTTCATTAACTACTGAGGATAATATGTAAGTTACCACTATACATAATAATCCGTAAGCAAACATTGTAAAAAGTTCATATAGATAATTGCTACATATTCCCGCTACCAAGAGACTTAAGTAGCCTGAGAGCATTGCAATAACTGTCGGTATAGATATTAGAAGCAGCTTGAGGGACGGTCTTTTGTTTAGCGGGATATTTGCATATGTATTGCTGTTCTTATCCTTAAACCACGATAATCCGCCTGTTAAAGCTATGATAAATACAAATATAGCTACAATGCCTCGCACTGGTGTGACAAG
>JAFOCU010000480.1 GCA_017381055.1 Lachnospiraceae bacterium | reverse complement strand
GTAATTGGCGAATAATTGAAAAAATAAAAAAGTGTATAAAAAAAGTCTCCTTTGTAAATAAATATATGTAGTAAATTAATTACTAAATATATCAAAGGAGACTATTATTATGGGTAAATTTAAAAGAATGTCCTTGGTTTTGTTAGTTGTAGGAGTGTTAGCAGTAGCAGCAGGTTGTTCATGTAGCACTGACGCAGAGGTGGCAACAGAAACTACCAGTGGGAATACTACTAATGATAGAGTTACAACTGACAGAACCACTAGTGAGCGAGTGACAACAAACACAAATACTAATGGAAATAATACAATTAACGGAACTACAGACAATGGTACAACAGGCACAGGTCTTATAGATGATATAGGAAATGCTCTTGATAATACCACTGAAACAACAAGTAATAACGGTGCTGCACGTAACGGTTTAAGATAAGTAGTTTGAATACCTTCGTACAAGCTTATTTATGACTGTATTAAGTTGTATAGCTTATATAAATAGTGGCACAAGGTTAGCCTACGGTGTTTAATATGCCGTCGGCTATAGCCTGTGCTATTTCATTAAATTCAGCATCAAATTTCTCGTTATCAGCATCATTGTTTATAAAGCCTGCCTCAACTAAGACGGCAGGCATTTTTGTCCGCTTTAGAACGACTAGATTAGGTCGTTCGATTACGCCTCTTACATCGAAACCTAGATTGCCTAATTCGCTATTTATGTTTCTAGCTAATCGAGATTTTATACCTTGGTCGTTATATACAAGAGTTTCTACGCCAGTTCCAGTATTTGGAGTAGGGAGTGCATTTCTATGGATTGAAAGAAAAAGGTCAGCATTTGCATTGTTTCCCATAGTTGCCTTTTCAAAAGGTGTATTATATACATCCTCAGTTCTTGTATACAATACATCAATGCCGTTATCGGCTAGTATTCGTCCAACAGCTAGTGCTAGATTAAGGTTATCGTCCTTCTCGTTTCTTCCATTGTATGTGGCGCCGAAATCTTCACCGCCATGTCCGGGGTCAATCACTATTCTATATGCCATATTTCACCTGAGATAAATGTTTTATATTAATATATGCAAATATGTATATTGGGGTTAAAAATAGCTAACTATATTTTTGTAGTTAGCTATTTTGTATTAATTAGTATTCAATTGATTATTTTTAATCATCATACTTTGTATTTAAGACATGCTGTATCATCTTATTTACGTCAGAATTTGCATTTATGGCTGTAATATTTACCTCTGGAAACTTATTCTTAAATACTACGAAGACCTCATGGGCGAATCCTTGTCCTATCATAGGTACTTCAGAGAAATCAAGGATGATATCACCAAATTGTTCCATGCGGTATACAAGTCGTCTGGCAAGAGAACGAGCTACAGGATAACCACCGTGGCAAATTTCACGTATAGGTATAATAGTTTTAGAGAAGCCCTCGTTGTCTGAAGAGAACTCATCAAAAATCTCGTTCATTTCCCTTGTAGATGAGTTAGATAAGCACATCCAAACAGTAGTACCGTATCCGCTTATCTTGTTTGCATAAGACTCTAAGTAAGCCTTTAATGAAGAGTCTGCGCTCTGCATACCGTGGTAGAATACTTGGTTGTCGGAGCATATTGCAAAGTAATCAAGCATTTTTGATACGAAGAAAATACCTTCGCCTGTATGAAGATGCTTGGCTATAGTAAGTTTACCCTTGTGTAATTCAAGGATAATATCACGTGTGCTTATATCTATATTTTTTTCTTTTTTTACATAATCCTTAATACGCTGGAAGATGCCTTCGCCAGTATCTGCTATGATGATATCTGTATATAAGTAGCATGTTCTAATCTTGCAGATAACCTTTGTGGCGCCAGAATGCTCTAAAGCGTTATTCATAATTTCTACGAATACATATGGCCAGATTTTTTTTGCTGATTCTGAGAAATCCTTTATAATAGGAGCCAATATTTCGCCATATATTTCATGCTCCTCAAAGTTTTCATTTTCGAGATCATATATATATTCATACTCTGTCCAAGTTAGGTCGTAGCCACAGGCTCTGTCTTCATCCTTGTGTATAATGTTTGAATCCAACAACTCCTTAAGATATCTTCTGATGCTAGTAGCAGTGAGAGAATATTTCTTTATAAGCTTTTGGATAAATTCAGAATCGTCACTGTTGATAAGCTCCATAAGGTCGTGTTGAATTTTGTCGCGTTTCTCCTTAGTAAAAGACAT
>JAFOCU010000479.1 GCA_017381055.1 Lachnospiraceae bacterium | reverse complement strand
GTAACTATACCACAAAACTAATGCTTCTTCAATAAATTTTTAGTAATTATTCCGTACCCTCATAATTATGAGTCGCACCCCCTTAAAATATTGGCTCCTCCGCGATACTTATTGAACAATTCAACAAGAAACGAGGCATCGCTAAGTATGACGGCATCTTCGTATGCTCATACATATACTGTCTTTTCATAAGTAATTGCTCCTTCCGTGTTAGTTTTCTATTATGCTTGTAGGCAATTCGCAATTACTTGCCTAATCGAAATGAGTTTTTTATATAAATATATAAATCACCTTATTTATCCTTATAAATAAATGCGCTAGTTCTCGCGCTTTATGACGGACGAACACCTCGTCAAAAATAGCTCTATTATATTAAATATTAAGTAACAAGATACACCGACTGTTGTATACAAAATCGGCACGAATTGGCTACTTATTGTAGCCACAGAAAGAGGAATTCTTAGACCTCTGAATTATTTCCCTATAACTAAAAAGGTTTTAGGACATATGGTCCCATAGTGGCACAAAAATACCGATGAAATCACTTTATGTAATCCCATCGGTCTACAAACGATAGCTCATCAAATAAAATATTTTCTACCACTCTTCTACATGACTATTAAATTCGATTTTCTTAAGGGTCGTCCAACCTTCTCTATCAGGCATATTTTTATGATAATGTATAATATTACCATTCGTTTTATAAACTTTTACTCCACGCCTTGCAAAAGCGTTTACAACCATCTGCAACGGATGATCCGAATCTTTTGCAACTGACACAAAAGCAACTTTTTTATTCTCTTCTCCCTCTTCAACAATTTCTCCTATCAGGGAGTTCAGAATTGTAGGACTAACATTATGTCTTCCTCCATGATGTGGGATTTGAATAAATTTTACAGTATCTCTTAATGATATTTCTATATTTTCGGAGTATTCAAGTGCTGTATCAAGTGCTCTTAATCCGCCATCACCTGTTAATAAAAAGTTTTCTTCTGCCATTTCCCCTAGTAGAATTACACTCATTTCATTTTCAGCTGATGTTGTTACTTCTTCTTTAAGTTCTTCTTTTTTCCATGTTTCAATTAAACTTTTAATATACTCAAATGCTTTTCCTATAAATGATTCAGAAAAGTTCGTTGTACTCTCTACTTCTTGTAACTTATGTCGCTTACTTTTAGGACTTTCATTTTCTATTCCTTCATACATCTTTAATTCTCTTTTTTACATATTCTTGGTAATTTATTGCAGTATTACCTCAACTACACTATAGTCAATATCCGTTTTTTTCCAAATACTTTTCTGGTAAAAGTTCATGTTTTACCGTAATATTGATTCCATCTGTATTATATTCTATTAGTTTCTCAAAATAAGTTATTTCTTCATCCCTTTTCTTATCTTCCACCTTACTCACCACCAACCTCTTATTTATCTTACTCAATTATACCATAGCTTACTATCTTAACAACAACATTCTATTCTTACAAACAAAACACTGTTTAATAAAACAATTTCTATACATTGGTATCACCTTCATCAAAAAAATCTCCTGCTCTAACCAATATAGTTTGAACAGGAGATTTAATTAGTTAACAAGTTTTTCTGTTAATGCTGAAATTTCATTTTGCTCTTCAACAATATTTGAAATATTTTTATTTAATAATGTAATATTAGCAGAAATTTCTTGTAATAATGCTGTTGTTGATTCTATACCTGAGCTAATCTCATTAATCTCGACAATTGTTTTATCAAACATATGTGATAACTTCTCTGAATTTTCATCAACACCTCTAGATTGAGAAAGTACTTCCTCTGTATTACAACTTACATTATCAAATGATTCTTTTACAAGTTTAGCATCTCTTGTACAATTATCTATAGAACTTTGCTGCTTCAATACTTTTCCTTTCAATTCTGACATTTGCAAATTCGTGCTAGTAACAATCTTATTTATCTGTGATGTAAATTCTTTTGAACTATCAGCCAGTGATCTAATTTCTTCTGCTACTACTGCAAAGCCTCTTCCTGCTTCACCAGCTCTAGCGGCTTCTATTGATGCATTAAGAGACAAAAGGTTAGTCTGAGCTGTAATTCCATCAAGTGTTGTTAAGAAATTAAATATCTGTGCATTCTGTTCCGCCAACACTTCCATATCCTTAACAATGTCATTCATTGTAACAAGTAAACTTCCCATTTCATCTGATAACGACGTAGCCATATCCATACTTGTCTCAACTACGTTCTGTGTTGATAATGAACTATTTGTCATACAAGAGCTAGCGTCCTTTACATTACTTACTTGTTCAAGTCCACTACGTAACAAGTCATGTAACTTCCCAATAGACACCAATTCGTTTTTAGCATCATTTGAAACTTCATCAGACGATATATCAATGCTATCTGAAATCTCGCTCGCATTTTTTAGATTAACATTCATTGATTGTGTTGCTATAACGAGCGCTTCTGCAGTTATCCTAATCTTATCTAATAATTCTTTTGTCTGTTCATTAGCAATATCTTTTTCTTCATTTGATTTTGCTAACTCTTCTGCTGCCTTCTTTGAAAGATAACTTTGATACCATATAGTTAAGAAAATAATAATTGCATATATAATGCAGATTACTGTACTATCCACTCCCCATGGATATGAAAGATCTTCCTGATTATTTACAAAAAACACGTACATACAAACAGATGAAACTATACATCCAATAGCATTTGCAAGCAAGTCTTCATATAAGGATATATAAACAAACATAACAAAATACATTATGTAGTTAACTTTTGCTGGATATAGCGCCATAATTCCGGTACATAAAGCTAATAACAAAAATACCATTACCCACTTGGTAATTTTAGGATTTTTCACAAACTTACACATAAACGCTAATACAATTGCAAGTACTGCAGAGACTATTACATATGGCAAAACAACCGACATACCAATTAGAATCCCATTAATAATTCCTCTAATTAATACCAAACTACTAAACATACAACAAATGTATAAATTCTTTTTTCTTAACATTTTTTGTTCCATAATATTTTCACGCTCCTTAACTATAATAATTGATATCAGTATACTATAAGTCCACTTTTTTTTCAATATAGTGCAGCAATATTGACAATATTTTCCCGTATCAGAACAGTAATAGCATTTGCTTTTGGAACCTCATTTATGTGTTCATCAAAAAAATCTCTTCCACGAACACCTATAATCTGCTGTTTAATAGAATAATTCATGTATTCTGGTGACAATTGAAAATGCTTGCATTTTTTTCCAACGTTCTTTGCCATCTATGCGTGGAATAATAGGAGTTTTAGCACATGATCCATCCTCCTCAATATAGTGTATACACGTAAGACAACTTGCTTTTTTCACTGCTAACTTAGGCAAATCAATAACTGCCCAATCTCCCCAATTTCCACGCTTTGGCATAATAAACATCTCCTTAATATCGATTCAAATCTACTAGTTTGTTAATATATCGAATTTTACTATTTTCATCTAACTGTCTATATTGATAACAAAAGATTTTTTCCATTATTTCTGTAATACTTTTAGCTCCGCAATTTCTAATTTTCTTTAAATCTTCACTACTCTCTATTGCATTAACAACATCTGCTATTGTCTTATATCCAGCTCGATGTAAACTATTACTAGAACGTACAGTAAGTTCTAGAGCTTCAATATCTGTTGATTCCAATTTTTCATTTATATATATCGGAAATAAAAATCTACCATTTTTTCTTTTCTTAATTTCCATAAAATCCATATTTGGAACCAACAACATTATTTCTTTACATACATCATTCATTAAACTATCCATACATATCTCCTTTCTTATTGAGACATCTATTGATAGCACTTTATTAAAACCCTTTAATATATCTTTCCTACTGCTTGCCTTCCAAATGTTCAGACTCTTGATATCGTACATACTCGACGCCTCCATCTATGTCCATGAACGTTTCCGTTATAATATGACACTCCATACGTCTAAGTCCTTCCGTATGTTTGTACAGATAACGCACATGGGAACCTAATGTTTCGTTGTTAGGAGCATAGCCTCGACAATGAAACAAGACCACGAATCGCTTGAGTTATTTCTCCAACTATCTCATTTGCTTTCTTACTGCCATACCTTTCTGTTATCGCCTCTTTTATTCCACGCAACTTATCGGCAGCATCAGGAGTATATTTAATTCTTTTCAATCCTATACCCCCAATTCCTTTTCAAGATCGTCAGCGTCAATCCAACCTTCCTTATCAGCACGTTCTTCTGCTCTCTTTAAATCCATCATAAGTAATGCTACCGCTTGTTCTCTAAGAGCTTCTTTGCTGTTTTGAGTAACTAAGAATGGTAACCCTTCTACATTGATTGTTTGCTGTATAAAAATGTTAAAAGCATCTGTTAATGTCATTCCGGTTCTTGCGTATATTTCTTCAACAGTTTTCTTTATTTCTGAATTTATTCTCACCTGGAAAGTAGAATCCTTTGGTGCCATTGCTACACTTAAAATATCTGCCATAAATATCATCTCCTTTTTCTTAAATATAACATCCACCGTGCTTCATGTCAATACATTGTCATTACAATCCATAATATCAAAAAATATACATAAATGCACAAAGAGGTCATCCTCACGGACAACCTCTCTACAAACTTTCATTTCATTATTTCGCTATTCCAGGGCCTCTTCGTTCCATCTTCTACTGTGCCATTTACTGTGCCAATTCTCTAAAACTTATATGAATTTATATAAACATACATATCACGAAGCTATTCTCCAAATCCTTTCTTTATAAGGTTTTATCAACCCTTGACACCTATGTGTTATTCTCTTTTCCGCAAATTTCTTACATTCTATTTCCATTCTATTAAAATCTAAGCATTGCTCTCTTGCTGCGAATTTCTCACCTGATGCATATTTTGTATATAAAACATTT
>JAFOCU010000478.1 GCA_017381055.1 Lachnospiraceae bacterium | reverse complement strand
GATTAGAGAAGCATTAACAGATTCATTACAGGGTAATATGCGTGAAATTATTGGTACTATCAACCTTAAGGAAATCTGTAATAACAGACAGAAGTTTGGTGATCAGGTTCAGGAAAAGGCTCAGAGAGATATGAGCGCCCTCGGTGTTAAGATTATTTCATGTAACATTCAGAGAATTATCGATGAGAATGAATTAATTAACGCTCTTGGACAGGATAATATGTCTAAGATTCAGAAGGAAGCTTCTATTGCAAAGGCTGAGGCTGATAGAGATGTTGCCATCGCTCAGGCTGAGGCTAAGAAGTTAGCTAATGATGCTGAAGTAAATGCAAAGACTGAGATTGCTATTAAGCAGAATGAGTTAAGTATTAAGGAGGCTGAGCTTCAGAAGATTTCTGATGCTAAGAAGGCTGAGGCTGCTGCTGCGTATAGAATTCAGGAAGAGGAACAGCGTAAGGTATTAGAAATTACTGCTACTAACGCAGATATCGCTAAGCAGGAAAGAGAAGTAGAACTTAAGGCTAAGGAAGCAGAAGTTAAAGAGCAGGAGCTTGCTGCTACAATTAGAAAGCAGGCAGAAGCTGAGAAGTATAGAATTGAGCAGAATGCTCAGGCTGATTTATTCAAGCGTCAGAAGGAAGCTGAGGCTAAGAAGTACGAGGATACACAGAGAGCAGAGGCTGAGAAGGTAAAGGCTGAAGCTGCTAAGTATGCTAAGGAGCAGGAAGCTGCCGGTATCGCTGCAATTGGTCGTGCTGAGGCTGAGGCTATTAAGCAGAAGGGTATTGCTGAGGCAGAAGCTCTTGAAAGAAAAGCAGATGCTATGGCTAAGTACGGTAGAGCTGCTATCTTAGAGATGATTGTAAATACATTACCAGAGATGGCTGCAGCTATTGCTAAGCCACTTGAATCAATTGATAAGGTAACAATTATCGATGGTGGTAGTGCTGGTAATGGTTCAGGCGTAAGTTCAATGGGCGGATATGTGCCAGCAGTACTTGCAAAGACAATAGAGTCAGTTAAAGAGACAACAGGTATTGATATCAATGAGATTATCAAGGCTGATACATATGATGCAAAGGTTAATAAGAATCTTAATGTTACAGGCATCGACAATGATGTAAATGTAAAGGTTGATTCACAGGCAGAGTAAATTAAATATTAGTTACTATGTAACTCCCTTACGGTTTATCTGTAAGGGAGTTTTTATCATATAGGGAAGTTCGCTTTACGAATTTGCTATGTGATAAAAAACGCTTTACTAAGTATCGTATTGTTGCGAATAGAAAACTAAATTCTCAGTTAAAAACAAAATAATGCTTGAATAAACTGACAATATACCTTAAAATATAATTTATAAGTGTACAAAAGAATGTGAATTGATTTTTTGTACATAAGACATAATTATATAGCAGGAGGTAGACTTTATGAATGTGTACACGACGGAAAAGATTAGGAACGTGGTGCTTTTAGGACACGGCGGTGCAGGTAAAACAAGTCTTGTTGAATCTATGGCATATCTTGCAGGTATTACCACAAGAATGGGTAAAGTAGATGATGGCAATACAATTAGTGATTTCGGAAAGGAAGAGCAAAAGAGAAAGATTTCTATACAGACATCAGTTGTTCCTATAGAATGGGAAGGAATAAAGATAAATGTTTTAGATACACCGGGATATCTAGATTTTATTGGCGAAGTAGAAGAGGCTATAAGTGCAGCAGATGCAGCTATTATTGTTGTGTCTGGTAAGGCAGGCGTAGAAGCGGGAACAGAGCGAGCTTGGGAGCTTTGCGAGAAGTATAAGCTACCTAGAATTATTTATGTTACAGGTATGGATGCAGATAATGCTTCATTTAAAAATGTTGTTGAAAGTCTAACGGAAATGTACGGAAAAAAGATTGCTCCGTTCCATTTTCCTATTAGAGAGAACGAGAAGTTTGTAGGATACGTAAATGTAGTTAGTGAAAATGCAGTAAAATGGAATGGTAAGGATGTTACAGAGTGTGATATTCCAGATTATAGTATGGAAAATCTTAATCTTTATAGAGATATCCTTATGGAAGCAGTGGCAG
>JAFOCU010000063.1 GCA_017381055.1 Lachnospiraceae bacterium | reverse complement strand
TGAGATATTAAGATATTATTATGGTGACGACGTGTATATAAATACAGCGGAAGCAATATCAGGCATTCCAGCATCTTGGCCGGGCTACAATCTAACAGTGGGTAGTAAGGGGGATAAGGTTAGACAGATGCAAGAACAGCTAGACACTATAGCATCGGTTTACAATTCTATACCTAGGATAGCTACAGATGGCATATATGGAAATGGTACTAAAGCGGCAGTTGAAGCATTTCAGGGACTTTTTGGGATTCCTAAATCAGGAGTGGTGGATTTTAAGACTTGGTATAAAATATCTCAAATTTATGTGGGGATAACAAGAATAGCAGAGCTTAATTAGGAGGGTGTATGAAGAGAGGAATGTTGCAGTGGGGAAAGGTTTTAGGTGCTATGGTAGCAGTTACAGCCATATTGTTACTTTTGTTATCTTTGATATTTTATAAAATGAATTTATCAGATAGAGGAATTGCAGTTGGAATTGTAGTGATATATGTTATAGCAAATTTTGTTGGCGGATTTATTATGGGGAAGATTAAAGAGGACAATAAATATAAGTGGGGAGCGCTAGCTGGGATCATGTTTTTTGTTACATTAACAGTAGTATCTATGCTAGTGACAGGACAGCTTTATGCTAGTGGAACAAAAGCCTTGTGGGCTTTGTTATCGTGCGTAGGAGGAGGAATGGTTGGAGGAATGTGTGCGTAGAGGACGGAAATTTAACATAGATTTAACATAAGCGGAATTCATATTTAACATACATATAGTATAGATATATATGAAATGTATAAATTTAGAACATTAGATGAATCGATTTAAAAACAGTTGGAGGAAAGAAATGTTTGATTTTTTTAGTTTTCTTACGATGATAGGTGGTTTGGCCATGTTCCTATATGGAATGAGTGCTATGGGAGATGGACTTGCTAAGCTTGCAGGTGGTAAGCTAGAGCGAATTTTAGAGAAGCTTACATCCAACCCTATTATGGGTGTATTTCTAGGATTTGTTGTAACAGCGGTTATTCAGAGTTCATCAGCTACAACAGTTATGGTTGTAGGCTTTGTTAACTCGGGTATTATGAGATTATCGCAGGCTATTAGCATAATTATGGGTGCTAATATAGGTACAACAGCTACTGCTTGGATTCTTAGTCTTGCTGGTTTAGAAGGTGGAAACTTCGTTATGAATATGCTTAAGCCAACATCGTTTTCGCCTATTCTTGCAATTATCGGTGTAGCAATGCTTATGTTCTCAAATAAGGCTAAGAAAAAGGATTTAGGAACAATTCTTATTGGATTTGCAATTCTTATGTTTGGTATGGATACAATGACAAGTGCTATTAAGCCGCTTGCGGAGGTTCAGTGGTTTAAAGAGTTACTTGTTAGATTCTCAAATCCAATACTTGGATTAATGGCAGGTGCTATATTAACAGCAGTTATTCAGAGTTCATCTGCATCAGTTGGTATCTTGCAGGCTATGTCGATGAATGGACTTATAACATTTGGAACAGCATTCCCTATTATCATGGGACAGAATATCGGAACTTGTGTGACAGCACTTATATCGTCAATTGGAGCAACAAAAAATGGTAAAAGAACAGCATTTGTTCATCTTTACTTTAATTTAATTGGAACAATTATATTTATGGCGGCATTCTATATAGTAAATGCAATTGTAAACTTTACATTTATGGAAGGTCCTATTAGTGGAACTGGAATAGCGGTTTTACATTCTATATTTAATATAAGTGCTACATTAGTATTACTTCCATGTAGAAAGCTTTTGGAAAAGCTTGCATGCCTTACAATTAGAGATAAGGACGTTAAGGGAGCGGCAGAGGGTGCTGAAGAATCAGAAATCAAGCTTCTTGATTACCGTTTCTTAGATAAGCCAAGCTTTGCTGTAGAGCAGTGTAGAAATGTTACACATAAGATGGCAGAGTTATCAAAGGATGCTATATTTAAGGCAATGAGTCTCCTTAAGAACTATGATGAAGGAGTTGCTGAAGAAGTAATTCATTTAGAGGGTGTAGTAGATAAATATGAGGATCAGTTAGGATCATATCTTGTAAAGCTTAGTGGAAAGGCAACATCTGAAGAGGATAGCCGTACAGTATCATTATTGTTACACTCAATTGGTGATTATGAAAGAATCTCAGATCATGCTATTAATATCTTAGAGTCAGCTAAGGAAATGCATGAAAAGGGAATGGTATTCTCTAAGAAGGCTATGGAAGAGCTTGAAATCTTTACAAGAGCTGTTGAAGATATTTTAAATATGACGCTTATTGTTTTTATGGATGAAGATGTAGATATGGCTAAGTCAGTAGAACCACTTGAGGAGATGATTGACTTCTTAAGTGATGAGCTTAAGAATAGACACATTGCAAGACTTCGTGAAGGTAAGTGTACAATTGAGCAGGGATTTGTATTCTCAGATATTACAACAAACTTTGAGAGAATCTCAGATCATTGTTCAAATATCGCAGTAAGTCTTATTGAGATTAAGGATGATGAGTACGATACTCATAGATATCTTGATACAGTTAAGCATGATAGCGCAAGATTTGCTGAGGAATATGCTAATTGCAGAGAAAGATATGCATTGCCATTATAAACAAGCATATATAAATACCAGATTAATTAATAAATATATGATAAAAAATTTTAGTGCAACAAAATAGCTGAAATTATGCACATAATAAATAGGAACGCAAAATAATAATGCGTTCCTATTAATTTTAAGGAGGTTAAAAATGGATAGTAAAATTAGTTTGTCGTGGATAATTATTCTGGTAATGCTTTTACTTGTAGGGTGTTTTAATGTTACAAAAGAGCAGACTATGAGTGAAGAAGTAATTAATAAGGGGGGGAGAAATGCAGAAATAAAACAAGGGGAGTTTGATATAGAGTATTGTTATTGGACTGATGCAAGTAGGCGAAACGTTTTTTCTACATATGATAATTATATTCAAAAGGATTTGGTAGATGCTGGAATTGCAAAGGAAGAATGGCATATATCTTATGGAGATTTAAAGGAACTGGAGAATATAGTTAGGGACTATAAATTAGGTGAATATAATGAAAAAGTTATGAGTGAAGGTGTTATGGAACCAATTGAAGAGTTTTATATAATTTTTTCTATAGATGGAGAAGATTATTTGATTAAGGGAGATGAAACTATATTTGAAGGTAGAGCGAAAAATAAAGAAAATGAGAATTTTTGCAAGGCATTAGAGAAACTAGAGTATGTATTTAAGAATCAGGAAACATATGAAAATATGCCAAAATCAGAAGGCGGCTATGAATAAAATAAGGATAAGATGAGTATCTTGTTATTTAGTTGATAAACATTCTAATATAAGTACTTGAAAATATATGAATATATTAGTATAATCATATAGATATTACCCTTGTTAAGGGTATGAATAGGAAGATTGGAGTGAATATCATGGAAAAGACAATGGAGAAAATAGTTGCATTAGCAAAGGCAAGAGGATTTGTATATCCAGGTTCAGAGATATATGGTGGTCTTGCTAATACATGGGACTATGGTAATCTCGGCGTTGAGCTTAAAAATAATGTAAAGAGAGCTTGGTGGACTAAGTTTATACAGGAAAACCCATACAATGTAGGTGTAGACTGTGCTATTCTTATGAACCCACAGACATGGGTTGCATCTGGTCACCTTGGCGGATTTGCAGATCCACTTATGGACTGTAAGGAGTGTAAGGAAAGATTTAGAGCAGACAAGCTTATCGAGGATTATAATGATGCTAATGGCATTACTATTGAAGGCTCAGTAGACGCATGGTCAAACGAGGAGATGTTAAATTATATTAATGAGAAGAACATCTGTTGTCCATCTTGTGGTAAGCACAACTTTACAGATATAAGACAGTT
Organism: Lachnospiraceae bacterium; assembly: GCA_017381055.1. Classification (GTDB taxonomy): domain Bacteria; phylum Bacillota; class Clostridia; order Lachnospirales; family Lachnospiraceae; genus SVEL01. The sequence goes on along the minus strand of JAFOCU010000063.1, from coordinate 1,298 downwards.
TAACCTTATGTTTAAGACATTCCAGGGTGTAACTGAGGATGCTAAAAATACAGTATACTTAAGACCAGAGACAGCACAGGGTATCTTTGTAAACTTCAAGAATGTTCAGAGAACATCTAGAAAAAAGATTCCATTTGGTATCGGTCAGATTGGTAAGTCATTTAGAAACGAAATTACACCAGGTAACTTCACATTTAGAACAAGAGAGTTTGAGCAGATGGAGCTTGAGTTCTTCTGTGAGCCAGGAACAGATTTAGAGTGGTTTGCATATTGGAAGTCATTCTGTATCAATTGGCTTAAGACTCTTGGTATGAAGGATGAGGAGATGAGAGCAAGAGATCATTCTCCAGAGGAGCTTTGTTTCTATAGTAAGGCTACAACAGATATTGAGTTCTTATTCCCATTTGGTTGGGGCGAGCTTTGGGGTATCGCTGATAGAACAGATTACGACCTTACACAGCATCAGAATGTGTCAGGTGAGCCTATGGAATATTTTGATGATGAGAAGGGTCAGAAGTATGTTCCATATGTTGTTGAGCCATCTCTTGGTGCAGACAGAGTTACATTAGCGTTCCTTTGTGCAGCATATGATGAGGAAGAGCTTGAGGGCGGCGATGTAAGAACAGTTCTTCATTTCCATCCAGCACTTGCTCCAGTTAAGATTGGTATTTTACCATTATCTAAGAAGCTTAATGAGGGTGCAGAAAAGATTTATGCTGAGTTATCTAAGAAGTATAACTGTGAGTTTGATGATAGAGGAAATATCGGTAAGAGATACAGAAGACAGGACGAAATCGGTACACCATTCTGTATTACATACGATTTCGAGTCAGAGAATGATGGTTGTGTAACTGTAAGAGATAGAGACACAATGGCTCAGGAAAGAATTAAAATTGAAGATTTAAAGGCTTACTTCGAAGCAAAGTTCGAGTGGTAGGCGTATGAATTATGGGAGGGATTTGCAATTATGTAGGTCCCTCTTTTTAACATAGATACTGTATCTGAATGCAGAGCAATTCAGATTGTAACAAGTAACGACATGTACAAAAGTGAGGAAATGAATGATTATTTGTATTTTATTTGGAATAGCAGCGATAATATCTTTTATTCAATTGGTTATGCTGATAAATAGAGGTGGTAAGGAACAAAATATATATCAGATATTGATGTATACTATGTGCGTTGTATGTAACGTTGGATATTTTGCATTGGCAATATCAAAATCGATAGATATGGCTATAGTATGTAATAATATTACAACGGCGGTAACATTCTGTCCTCCATCACCGGTGGCGGTT
>JAFOCU010000477.1 GCA_017381055.1 Lachnospiraceae bacterium | reverse complement strand
GTTGTACTTCGTTCCCAACCAGACATAACATTTGCAGTTAAATCTTTTGTATTTCTAGTTCTAACATTCTTGACCTGCACTACTCCTATCATCAACACTATTGAACTCAATACTGTTATAGCAAACCACCACAATGCAATCTTTTTGCTTCTGCTCATACAATATCCTCATTTCTATAATCACGAATATTCTTGCCTAATATTAGCACTATTTTAACATATACCACAGGATTTTACCACTAAAATATTTACTTCAATTCGCAAAGTATATTCATAATTCTCATTATCAGAACTATAATTTATTATTAGACGATTTTCTGCTTATAGATACTAAAATACTGCTACGAATATCCATCTACTTTTTACCGCTGGTTTCGGAACCCGTGATTTGCTAAATGCCCCTTGATACAAGTTTATTACTGTGTGCTATTTTCTATAAAACACAACATAGCTAGGTGATGTTCGTGTGGATGAAAGACATCATCAGAGGATTTTCGTGATGTTTTCATCCCCACACCGCAGCAATAATGCCGCCTGCCGAATCTGTTTGAGCAGGCTTGGCTTCTATACCCCTGTTGAGTAATAAGCCAAGCTGCGAGTTATGCAGGCAGGCGATAAATAAGCATTTGCAAGGTGTGGGGAATGAAAATAGAAAATCTTCTAAGATGTCTTCACCACATGAACACCACTAGCTAGTTGCGTTTTTGAGAAAATACACACAGGCTTTGTATCAAGATGGGCATATAAGCAAATCATCGGAGCCCTCAAAGGCGTAAAAAAATAGATGGATACTTCGCACGCAGTCATAATAGTACTGGCAGAAAATCGTTACCGAAAAACTAAGATGTTCTGATAATGAGAATTATGAATATATATACTTTGCGAATTGAAGAAAAAACGGCAAGAGCATAGCTCTTGCCGTATAAATCAAATTATAATTTTGTGTATTATGAGAAGTACTTAACACCTGACTCGAAGATCTTAAGATCCTGATCACCATAGATGTTCATAGCAACTGCGTCGCCTCTTCTCTCTGCATGTGCCATCTTACCGAAGCATCTTCCATCTGGGCTTGTGATACCTTCGATAGCACAGTAAGAACCATTTACGTTCCACTCTTCATCCATTGTTGGATTACCATTCATATCAACATACTGTGTTGCTACCTGTCCATTAGCAAAGAGCTTATCTAACCACTCCTTAGGAGCTACGAAACGTCCCTCACCATGTGAAGCAGGGCTTATATATGTCTTACCTACCTCTGCAAGCTGTAACCAAGGTGACTTATTTGATACAACCTTAGTATTAACCATCTTAGAGATATGACGATTGATTGTGTTGTAAGTAAGAGTTGGCGAGTTAGCATCCTGTCCTGTAATCTGACCGTTTGGTACTAAACCAAGCTTAATAAGTGCCTGGAAACCATTACAGATACCAAGTGCAAGACCATCTCTCTCATTAAGAAGCTTATGAACTGCTTCCTTCATCTTCTCATTTCTAAATGCTGTAGCGAAGAACTTAGCAGAACCATCTGGCTCATCACCTGCTGAGAATCCACCTGGGAACATGATAATCTGTGACTTAGCGATACTCTCTTCGAATACCTTTACAGACTCTCTGATATCATCAGCATTTAAGTTCTTAAATACCTTAACGATTGT
>JAFOCU010000476.1 GCA_017381055.1 Lachnospiraceae bacterium | reverse complement strand
TCTTCCAATAGGATTTAAATCGATGTTCAGTCATTGTCATCGCAACTGAGTTTGGATTATACATATGCATTCCATCAATTAAGTATCCATTATACCAGGCTTTTACAGTATCAAAGTCCATGTCATATTCTTTACAAAGTCCCTGCACTTCTTCTTCTGTAAATCCATAGTATTCTGTAATAGGGTAAGAATCTAACATGGTATATTCCCTAAAATTGTTAAGTGCAGACTCATCCTTTATCTTCTTAAGTGGCAAAATACCGGTAATATATGCCAATGCCAGAAATGATCTTGATTCTTCGGATTTGAATAAGGAATGTAAAAATTGTAGATAACTGTGAACCAGTTCCTTATCTTCGCTGTTTCTTATTACACAATCCCATTCATCTATAATAATTACAAATGGAATGTTTGTTTTTTGATATATTTTCATAAGAACATATTTGATATCGTCATTGTAGTCCAGTTCATCTCCAAAACAGCTTTTAAAATCCTTATAAACATACTCCACAATCTTTTCAATAATATTATCTTTATATGAATCCCAAAAAGAAGCTATATCCAGATGAATAACATTATATTTATTCATATATTTCTTATAATCTTCATTTTTAGAAATCATGGTATTATCAAAGAGTTCTGAAGAATCACAACCCATGCTGTAATATGCGTCTATCATTCCTGCCGCATGGGATTTTCCAAATCGTCTTGCATGACTAACTGATATACAGTTTTTGGGCGTTTCCAATACTTCATTCAGATACTCTAATAATCCTGTCTTATCTATATATATTTTATAATTTCTGTCTCTTGAAAAACTTTTATTATTTGGATTAAAATATATTCCCATTCTTAATGCTTCACCCCGTTCATCAATAATATATTTTCACGCTATCCTATTAAACCTATTTCCTCTATAACACAGGTATGATGCTTACTATCATTTCCTTTGGCATCATAGTTAATCCCGACCAGCAGAATCCTGTCACTATAATCAGACAAGGCTCCATGATATCTTTTTTCCTTAATCTGCTTAATTGCAGTGTCTGCCGACTGGTTATATTTTAATTCAACTACCATTGCAGGTCTGCTTCCGGCATTTGATCTTGGTATAAATACGAAGTCTGCAAATCCTTTTCCGGCAGGCATTTCGCGAATAACATTATAATATGCCGGAGCTGTAAAATAAGCCATCGTAAGGACACAGCTTAGGGAGTTTTCATCATTATAGGTTAACACTGATGTATATGTTTCGTGCGCGATCTCTATTAATTCTGCCACTCTGTCTGCATTTCCATCTATCGTTTCATCTAATAATTCATCACATATCGAAATTGCTTTTGCAATCTCTCTCCATTCTCCGGTTTGAAGTGCTGATTCAAAAGATGTAGCAACTTCATAATTTGGAATAAATGCCTTTTTTCTGTCTATGTCATATCCAAGATAACCTAAATGAATTAAGGCTGTTAATGCATCATCTTTTGATGCTATTGTTGAAAAATCATTTTTAAAAGTATTTGTATTAACACGAACCTTACTACCTGACAACATTGTCATAATATCATCTTTCAATCCTGCATAATTCATTGTAATAAATGTATTTATGGCTTCAAAAGAAGAAGTATTCTTCCAATAGGATTTAAATCTGTGTTCAGTCATTGCCATTGCAACTGAGTTTGGATTATACATATGCATTCCATCAATTAAGTATCCATTATACCAGGCTTTTACAGTATCAAAGTCCATGTCATATTCTTTACAAAGTCCCTGTACTTCTTCTTCTGTAAATCCATAGTATTCTGTAATAGGGTATGAATCTATGGTACTTTTGGTTACATGGGTGAGCTTGTTGACCGCAATATTTATAAGTTTATGAAGGGTACTAAGGCTGGTGAGAAGGTTCTAGTTGTCGATGTTCCTGCATGGGACGAGGATGAGTCCAGTGTCCTGAATCAGCGTCGCAACCGCTTCTACATTCCTGCTGGCACTCCTTTCCGTGCTCGTGTGGTCAAGGTTAACGACGAGTTCGGTATTACTATTGAGGGCGTTTCTGCCGCAACTCAGGAGATTGTTACTGGTGAGACCGATTTCATGGCTAACGATGTGTTTCTGACCGTTGGCACTGATGGCAAGCTTGTTGCTTCCAAGGCTTCTACTGCCGATGCAGTTATGGAAGCTCGTGTTGAGCGTAAGCGTATGCATGGCGCAAAGCTTATTACTCCTCTGCGTCGAGATGCGAAGCGAAGTCCTGCAGC
>JAFOCU010000475.1 GCA_017381055.1 Lachnospiraceae bacterium | reverse complement strand
CTATAAATCTCAATAATTACTCAAAACAACTCATGAAAGGAATTTAAAATCATGCAAGACATATTAAACAAACTAACAAATAGAAAAACTTTTCTTCAAAAATAAATAATCACAAAAGAAAAAGAATTACATAATGTTCCAGAAAGCAATTTACGAATAGTAAGCAATCATGGCGTATCAAGAAAACCTCGCTATTACTTAAGAGAAAATCCTAAGGAACAAAATGGTACTTATATAAAAAAAATGAACAAAGACATAATTTATAAACTAGCACAGAAAGACTATAACAAATAAATATTAGACTCCCCACATTCCCATTGACCAAATCGTCTATACAATTTATAATATAGAATAGATGTATCAAAAAATTTATATTTCATTTTGACTTATTAATATTTTTTCAATGAAAGGAGATTTATTCTATGGGTCGTTTAGATGGAAAGGTTGCTATTATCACAGGAAGTAATTCAGGTGTAGGAGCAGCTACTGCAAAATTATTTGCAAAGGAAGGTGCAAAGGTTGTTATAAGTGCACGTCGTCTTCCACAGCTTGAGGAGGTTGCTGAAGAAATTAAAGCAGCAGGCGGTGAAGTTCTTATAGTTCAAACTGATGTATCTAAGAAAGAAGATGTTGAGAATCTTGTTGCTAAGACTGTTGAAGCATATGGCAAGATAGATGTTCTTGTTAATAATGCTGGGGTTCTTGAAGCAGGACTTAAGCCAATTGATTGTTATGAAGACGAGGATCTTGATTGGGTACTTGGAATCAACACAAAGGGTACTCTCTACTGTACACGTGCAGTTGTTAAGGAAATGATGAAAAACAATTCTGGTTCTATCATCAACCTTGATTCTGTTGCTGGTCAGTTCGGTACTGGCGGTGCAGCTTATGTTACTAGCAAGGCCGCAGTAGTAGGTATTACAAAACATACAGCTATGCGTTTTGCAGGTACAGGTATTCGTTGTAACTCAGTTAACCCTAGCTCTATTGCTACACCTATGGCAAAGACAGATCCTGCAACTCTTAACCCAGATATGTTTGGTCAGATGAGAAAGCACATGAATCTTTCAGTACCTATCTGTATGCCAGAAGATGTTGCTAATATCTTACTCTTCCTTGCAAGCGATGAGTCAAGAGCTATAACAGGACAGGTTATCGTATCTGATTTCGGCGCAACATTGTAAAAAATATGAATCTTTTCTACACGGTAGATTATATTTCAAATCATTGTTTAAATTGCTGATTATAATCTCCTTATAAAAAAAGACACTATGTAGATTTCCTTCAAAGTGAAAACTACACAGTGTCTTTTTTATTATAGACATGTATTATTTATCATTTCTGATATACAAACTCTATTTGTCTTAACTCCAAAATCGTTCCTTAACCTAACGCTACATCTAGCACCATCATTATAGAAAATCCTAGTGAAAACATAATCGTTCCAATATGACTATGCTCTCCCTCAACCGCTTCTGGTATAAGTTCTTCTACCACCACATAAAGCATTGCTCCTGCTGCAAAGCACAATAAATATGGCAAAGCAGGTACTATTAATCCTGTAAATTGCAATGTTATAATCGCCCCAATAGGTTCAACAATTCCTGATAACGCTCCATACAGGCAAGCTCTTTTTCTGCTCATACCTTCTGCTCTAAGCGGTAAAGAAATAATCGCTCCCTCTGGAAAGTTCTGAATGGCAATACCTATAGAAAGCGCTAACGCCCCCATAGCAGTAATAGACGCATCCCCTGACACAAGACCTGCATACACTACACCAATTGCCATACCCTCCGGAATGTTATGCAAAGCAACTGCAAGTACCATGGTGGTAGTTTTTTTTAGGTTAGTTTTCGGACCTTCTTGCTCGCTACTATTAATATGCAAATGTGGTATCACATGATCCAACAAAAGTAAGAATAATACGCCTAGCCATACTCCAACAACAGCTGGCACAAAAGACCATTTCCCCATATGACTTGCTTTATCAATAGCTGGTATAATAAGGCTCCAAACTGATGCCGCAACCATCACACCAGCTGCAAATCCTGCCAATGACTTCTGCACTTTTTTATTCATTGCTCCGCGCATAAACAAAACGCAAGCCGAACCTAATGCTGTCCCTAAAAAGGGAATCAATATTCCAATATATATATTCATAATTTCACACCTTTCTTATAATTTATATATGCTTTTTATCTAATATTAATCTCATATATTTTATTCAAAATTCTTAATTTAGAATATCATATTCGTATTTGATTTGCCAACAATAAAATCTCCAATGAAAACAAAATTTCATTGGAGATTCATCTTATTTCATATTATTTATAACTTCCTTCATTTCTTCAAGAGTTACATTTGCACCTTCTAAAGTGTAATATACTCCCTCATAAACAAATACAGCTGTTATACGTGATTTATCATTTTCAACATAATAAAGCGTCGCTTCTATTCCCCAATCCTCAATATTGTACTTTTCTATAAACTCTTTACCACCAATGGCATCTTTCCCCTCTTCAAATGCCTCTACATATCCCGATTCAGCATTTTTATCAAGTATATCCATACTAAGTCTAATATACTTTGAATAATATACATCCCCCTCTTCTGTATACATTGGCTCACCATACACCTTATAATAAGGTACCCATAAGTCTACTACAGCCACACTTTCGTCATTATTACGTTCGAACGTTAAATTCACCATTTCACCACTTTCTCCCAACAAAGGAAATCCTAGCATTTCTTCTACCGCATTCCATTGCATAGTCAAAACCATATCATCTATGTCTGCCAAGCTGTCCTGTGGCAAATCCACAAGCTCATTGCTTGAATGAACATCCACCGTTACACCATCATCCATTTCGATAGTATATTTATATATCTTTGCAATGGCTGAATATGCAACTGTTGATGTACCCACTATAAGCCCTGCACATGCTACTCCTACTGCTACCTTTGAGAATATACTTAATTTACCGAATTTTGATTTTTTCATATTATTAATTTCCCTCATCTTGGAGATAGTATCTTGATTAAGAATATTTGACGGTCTTATCTCCCCTTGAGATTCTTTACTTTTAAATGATTCTTTTAATAACTCATCAATATCATACTTCATAACCTTTCATCTCCATTTCTTTCTTAATTATTTTTCTCGCTTTAGCTAGCCTACTAAGAACTGTTCCTTTAGGAATATGTAACATCCTGCCTATTTCTTCTGTTGTAAAATCCTCACAATAATACAGTATCACCACGATACGTTGCTTATCCTTCAAATTATTAATCGCAAGCCTTACATCATTTAATATTTCATTTTCCACAAATGTCTCCAAAATATCACTCTTACCGTCACACACATTTTTAATATTTTCATCATACTCCCCTTGGGGTAAAATCTCATTTCTTCTTGCATTTTTCTTAAGATAATTTTTCCATATGTTAGACGCAATTCCCATTAAAAAGCTCTTTATGTTGCCACTACGTTTCAATCTACTACTAAGCTGTGTAGCCTTTAGAAAGGTTTCCTGATATAGTTCATCGGCCATATCATTATCAGAGGTCAAATAACGACAGAATCTATAAAGGTCTTCCCCATAGTCGTATACAATATTTTCTATTTCTTCCGTTGTCATAAGTACCTCCAAGTTAATTTATACATGCATGTATGATTTTATCACCTTCACTTATATATTGTCGTAAGATAATATACTGATTCATTTTTATTCCAATTCTTTTTACAATTAAATAAAACTCAACAGAGCAATCATCTCGAAGCCTGTTGAGTTCTATTATATCATTTAAAATTATTCACCTTTAAACATTTTATTACTCTTCAAAATTTTTATAAGCGCTACACCTATAATCAAGCCTGCAACACCTTGCACTGCATTTGCTGGAATATTCACTAACGATGGAATAAATCCATATAAAAATCCTTCGAACACATAATAGCCCAGTACCATAAGAATTTCTGCCATAACACCACTAATAATTCTAGATGGTAAATCACCAATTTTTTTGCTACATAACTTATATCCATAATATGCAGTTAGTGCCATAAGTCCTTTAATTACAAATGTTGCCGGTGCATAAAGAAGGTATCCCGAAAAAACATCTGCCATGGCAGAACCAATTCCAGCAGCAAGTAAACCATATGTAGGCGAGAACATCCAACCTGCAACCAACACAATACAGTCACCAAGGTTTACATAGCCTTTAAGTGGAGAAGGCACCTTAATAATCATAGTCATTATACAAGCAAGCGCTGCCATTAATGCAGCCATAACCATTTTCTTTGTTTTCATATATCCAAAACTCCTTTATTTTTTTTTATACTATACAACGAATCTGATTATATAGCTATTATCAAAATAAGAAATTTTTATATGACCAGTTTATGCTTTTCCATATGTTTTTAATATTTTTACTCCACTACCAATCTATGCCTCTTTGACTCTAATTTTGTAACTCCGTCAAACTTAGTATGTATTTCATTTCCCTCATACTTAAATCCACATTTTCTCATAACCGCTCCCGAAGCTGGATTATCAACTGCATGGAATGCCACAAATTCTTTTATATTTAACTCACCAATTCCAAAATCCAGCATTGCCTTGGCAGCCTCTGTTGCATATCCTTGATTCCAATGTGAATGCATCAAATTATAACCCAACTCCCATATACCTTCCTCTTCTTTGTAGAAAATGCCTCCACTTCCAAATAAATATCCACTATCTTTAAGAGTAAATCCCCAGTCATAGCTATTATCACTAGGTATATTTTCCTCTGCAAGCTTTAGCCACTCCTTTGTTATATCAACAGAACTATGTACACTCCATCTCACGTATTTTGCAACACGCTCATCCGTAGTCCATCTCTCAAATATGTCATCCGCATCTGCCACTGTTAATGGTCTTAAAATCATTCTCTCTGTTTCAATAATTGGTGTAATCATATCTTTCCCTCCTACTAATAAATTTTAGATTATTATAATGAATCTTGCTTGCAAGATTCTCCCTTACAAAGTTCCTTCTCCATTATCTCATAAGCGAGTACAACTCCATTTTCTACTGGATACTGCTCATGCTTAGTCGTTTTAAATCCTAATTTCTCATATAATCTAGCAGCAGGTAATGATGCATCCAAATACGCTTTATCATAATCTAACGTAATATTTGCTTCTATATTTTTCACAATATATGTACCATAGCCCTTTTTCTGATGCTCCGGTAACACATATACTCTCGTAATATGATTATCAACAAAACAACCTGTTGCAACTATTTTGCCGTCTAT